>NZ_JBMDIS010000045.1:0-52854 GCF_057808775.1 Pseudomonas sp. FG86
CTTCGCGCCCCAACGCGGGGCAAGCCCGCTCGCCACAACAAGCCCGCTCGCCACACCAAGCCAGCCCGCCACAACAAGCCCCTTGCCACAACAAGCCCCCTTGCCACAGGGGGCCAGTTTGCTAGAGGTCGTGGGTGCGGTGTTCTCAGGCTTCGATGCCGAGCATATCCCGCGCCAACGCCTCGGCAATCCGAATCCCATCAACCCCTGCCGACAGAATCCCGCCCGCATAGCCAGCGCCTTCACCGGCCGGGAACAGGCCTTTGACGTTCAAGCTCTGCATCGATTCGTTACGGGTAATCCGCAGCGGCGATGAGGTGCGGGTCTCGATGCCGGTCAGGACTGCATCGTGCAGCGAATAGCCCTTGATCTGCTTTTCAAAGGCTGGCAACGCTTCGCGGATCGCTTCGATGGCGAAGTCCGGCAAGGCCAGGGCCAGGTCGCCCAGGCGCACGCCTGGCTTGTAGGAGGGTTCCACACTGCCAAGCGTGGTGGACGGCTTGCCAGCGATGAAATCACCCACCAGTTGTGCCGGTGCCTCGTAGTTGCTGCCGCCCAGGATGTAGGCGTGGGACTCCAGGCGCTCCTGCAACTCGATACCGGCCAGCGGGCCACCGGGGTAGTCCACCTCCGGCGTGATACCGACGACGATGCCGGAGTTGGCATTGCGCTCGTTACGCGAGTACTGGCTCATGCCATTGGTGACCACGCGATTCGGCTCGGAGGTGGCGGCCACCACCGTACCCCCCGGGCACATGCAGAAGCTGTAGACCGAGCGGCCGTTCCTGGCGTGGTGCACCAGCTTGTAGTCGGCGGCGCCGAGTTTCGGATGCCCGGCGTATTTGCCCAGGCGTGCGGCGTCGATCAACGATTGCGGGTGTTCGATACGGAAGCCGACCGAGAACGGCTTGGCCTCCATATACACGCCCCGGTCATGCAGCATGCGGAAGGTGTCACGGGCGCTGTGGCCAAGGGCGAGAATCACATGCTTGGACAGGATCTGTTCGCCGCCATCGATGACCACCCCGTTCAGCTGGCCGTCTTCGATCAGCACGTCGGTGACCCGCTGTTCGAAGCGCACCTCACCGCCAAGGGCAATGATCTGCTCACGCATGTTTTCCACGACGCCGGTCAGGCGGAAGGTGCCGATATGCGGCTTGCTGACATAGAGGATTTCTTCCGGGGCACCAGCCTTGACGAACTCGTGCAGTACCTTGCGACCGTGGAATTTCGGGTCCTTGATCTGGCTGTAGAGCTTGCCATCGGAAAAGGTCCCGGCGCCGCCTTCGCCGAACTGCACGTTGGACTCAGGGTTGAGCACGCTTTTACGCCACAGACCCCAGGTGTCCTTGGTGCGTTGGCGCACTTCCTTGCCGCGTTCGAGGATGATCGGCTTGAAGCCCATCTGCGCCAGCAACAGCCCGGCGAAGATACCGCACGGGCCGAAGCCGACGACGATAGGACGCTCGCTCAAGCCTTCCGGCGCACGGCCCACCACCTTGTAGCTGACGTCCGGCGCCGGGTTGACGTTGCGGTCATCGGCGAACTTGAGCAGCAGGGCTGCTTCGCCCTTTACGTTCAGGTCGATGGTGTAGATGAAGCACAGCTCCGACGATTTCTTGCGGGCGTCGTAGCTGCGCTTGAACAGGGTGAAATCGAGCAGGTCATCACTGGCGATGCCCAGGCGCTGCACGATGGCGGGCCGCAGGTCTTCTTCGGGATGGTCGATGGGCAGCTTGAGTTCGGTGATTCGTAACATGACAGGATCCGGTGTGCGGCGTTTGGTGGGGCCGGCGGTTTTGCAAACCGGCGATTATAAGCCCCAACCGAGGTTTCCCGTCATGTTAAAACAGCGCAGGCGCCAATCAATCGTCGCGCGAACCGCCGAAAGCCGCGCAGCCGCGCTGCACTTGACCGTTGATCCGCAATTCGGCGGTCATGTGTTGCAGGCTGCCGCTGACGCTGTCGATACAGCGTTGCGGGGCGACCCACAGTTCGATGTGTTGGTTATTGGCTTCGGTCATCAGGTTGAAACGGCCGTCCCCCAATTGCTCTTCGACATAAGGCACCGCGAGAGGCGGCTGGCCTTCGCGCTCCAGCACCATGCCCTTGGCCGTGACGTTCATTGCCCAGGCCGGCTTGTGGCCGTTTGCCCGCAGGATCATGCGCTTGAAGTCCGGGTCGTTGCAGGCCGATGTCGAGCGCTCGACGCGATACAACTGTTGCAGGTCCACCGAGCCCTGGGTGCCGCTGGCGACGCCGGAGAACTTGCCGCGCAAATCGGCAAACAGTGCGCCTTGCTGGCCGGCCAGGGAAGCGGCTTCCTGCAGGACACTGGTGCCGCCGGTGTCGTTGACGACGTAATCGCGTTGGTCGTTGCAAGGCTTGAACAGCAGTTTGCCGCCGACGGCGGTCAATTCGCCCTGCATACGGGTCAGCCCGGCGGTAGAGGGCTTGGCGGGCTCGCTTTCGAACATCTGGCAGGCGGCAAACAGGGGGAGCAAGGCAAATAAAGCAAAGGTACGGGCGGCACGCATTATCGGGTCTCCTGACAAGTGCCGCCACGTTACGCAGGCTGGCGATGCATCACAAGCCCGCGGCCCAGGTTCAGGCAATTCTTACAACGTGCCGATTCAGCCCACGATAAAGGTTTGGCCGGTCTGTAAGCCTTCAACGCTTTTCGCGTAGGCCAACGCCACATCCGCGCCCGGCGCCGGTTTATAGCCACGGAAATACGGCGCGTAGCTGCCCATGGCTTCCAGCAGTACGGTCGGGCTGACGGAATTGATGCGCAGGCCCCGCGGCAACTCGATGGCTGCCGCTTTGACAAAGGCGTCGATGGCACCGTTGACCAGCGCCGCGGAGGCGCCCGTGCGGATCGGATCGCGGCTGAGAATGCCGCTGGTAAAGGTGAATGAGGCGCCATCGTTGGCGTACTCGCGGCCGATCAGCAGCAGGTTGACCTGCCCCATCAGCTTGTCGCGCAGGCCCAGTTCAAAATCGGTTTCGCTCATCTCGCCCAGCGCTGCAAAGGTGACGCTGCCTGCGGCACATACCAGGGCGTCGAACTTGCCGGTCTGTTCGAACAGCGCGCGGATCGAGGTGCTGTCGCTGATGTCCACCCGGAAGTCACCGCTGTTGCGACCGATGCTGATCACCTCGTGTCGCTGCGCCAGCTCTGCCTTGATTGCTGAGCCGACCGTGCCGCTGGCACCAATCAATAGGATTTTCATCGTGCGGTTCCTCCAGGGGGTAAGTGAAGGTTCAGTCTAGGCTGGCTTTTGAGGTGGATAAACGTGCTAATAGGCAACCTTTGGTTTTCAAATGGAAACAATCCATGAGCGAGATGGATGACCTGGCCGCCTTTGCGGTGTTGATCGAGGCCGGCAGTTTCACCGTGGCGGCGGAGCAGTTGGGTTGCAGCAAGGGGCAACTGTCCAAGCGCATCAGCCAGTTGGAAGCGCAGTTTGCGGTGATATTGCTGCACCGCACCACGCGCAAGCTGAGCCTCACTGCCGCCGGCGCAGCGTTGTTGCCCCAGGCCCAGGCATTGGTGGTACAGGTGGATCGCGCCCGCCAGGCGCTGGCCCGGCTCAAGGACGATCTGTCGGGGCCTGTGCGTATGACGGTGCCGGTGTCGTTGGGCGAAACGTTCTTCGATGGCCTGTTATTGGAGTTTTCCAAGCAGTACCCACAGGTGCAGATTGAGCTGGAACTCAACAATAGCTACCGGGATTTGGCGCGGGACGGTTTTGACCTGGGCGTGCGCTCGGGGGCGATCGAACATGAGCGCCTGGTGGCCAAGCCGCTGCTGGCCTGGCATGAGATGACCTGCGCGAGCCCGGCCTACCTGGAGCAGCAGGGCGAACCCCTGACCCCGGCGGACCTGGCCGCGCACAGCTGTTTGCTCAACAGTCACTACAGTGGCCGTGAAGAGTGGTTGTACCACCAGCAGCACGAATTGCTGCGGGTCCGCGTGAGCGGCACCTTCGCCTCCAATCATTACAACCTGTTGAAAAAGGCCGCACTGGTGGGGGCCGGTATCGCCCGCCTGCCGTCCTATGTATTACCCGCGGAACTGGCTGACGGCCGATTGCGCTGGCTCCTGCGCGATTATCAGACACGCAGCCTGCCGATGTACCTGGTCCACCCCTACCAAGGTGGCCTGCCACGCCGAACCCAGGTCTTGGCCGACTACCTGGTGGACTGGTTCAAGCGCAGTGGCGAGGCCCTGGATCGCCTCTAGCGATAGCGACGGGCGACCAGGTGATCGATGGACAGTCTGCCTGGCCCTTTGGCGACCAACAGTAGCAGCAGCGCGAGCCAGGTGCCGTGGGTGGGGTAGGCGTCGGGGTAGACGAACAGTTGGATGGTCAGGGTCATGCCGATCAGGGCCAGGGCCGAGAAGCGTGTGGCGAACCCGACCAGGATCAGCACCGGGAAGAAGTGCTCGGCAAATGCCGCCAGATGCGCCGCCACTTCCGGCGACAACAGGGGCAGTGCGTATTCAGTGCGAAACAGCGGCAATGTCGAGGCTGCCAGTTTCGGTGCACCGAATTGAAAAGTGCCGCTGACCAGATCAATGGCAAAGCCTTCGACCTTGGTTTGCCCCGACTTCCAGAACACCGCTGCTATGGAGAAACGCGCGATAAAGGCGATCAGGCTGTAGGGGATTTGTTCGAACAGATGGACGGCCTGTTTGATCAGGCGCGCAGCGCTGGTGTTCATGGCGATACCTTGTGTTCTATGTGCAGGTGAGTGATGGCCTGGTGGCTGATCAGCAGCGACAGGCATTGGTGCAGGTCGAATTCGGCCGAGGCATCGAGGGCCTCTGCCACGGCCCTTTGCAGCCCTGTGCCGTGCTGCAGGCTGTTGATAAATGCCACCGAGCCGCTGTCGATGGCGAAGACCTTGACCTCCAGCCCTTGGCGCAGGACCAGGGCGCTTTGGGCATGCCAGGGGTTCAAGGAGGCGATGGCGCCCTCGGCCTGGTGCGCCGCCCATACCGCCACGACGGCGTAGGGGGAGGTCAACGTGGAGACGGACGGGTGCAGTTGCAGGCGTAACTGCCCCAGGTCTGTTCGTCCCTGCAGTTGCCCGATAACTGCCTGTGAGTCCAACGGTTCGGTGTCTGCCGCGTGATAAGCGCGAACCCGCAGGCGTTCCAGTCGCGCGATATCCGCCAGGTAAGGCACGCTCGCCGCAGGTTCGAAACCCTCGATAAAACTGGCCAGTGTGCCGCCATATTCGCTGATCAGCGGACTGTCGGGAGGGCATGCCTGGACGTAGAGGCCAGCCATGGCACGGAAAAAAGCGTCGCCCACCAGTTGCCACGTCACCGGATACGCGGTGGCCAATGCCTGGATCAATGAGCTGTGGACGTTGTTGCGATACACCGCAAAACGGCTGCCCGGGTCGGCGCCGTTGCTGCTGAACAGTCCGTCAGGGCAGGCAGGCTCAGGTGCCAGCAGGGCGGTGGTGAATGCATCGTGGAGGCTCATGGGGTCACCTGCGACAGATGCCATTGGGCCTGTTGAGCTTCAGCCATCAGCCTGTTGAGGGCCGGTACCTGGTGGTCCCGCTCGATCAACGTGGCGACCGGGCCGGTGCGTGCCAGTACCTGTTCGTACAACTGCCAAACGGCGTTATCGATGGGAGCGCCGTGATCATCGATCAGCAGTCGGTCACCCAGGCTGTCGGTGTCTTCGGCAAAACCGGCCAGGTGAATCTCGCCAACCGCCTGCAAGGGCAGGGCGTCGATATAGGCTTGCGGGTCACGTTGATGGTTGATGCACGACACGTAGGCGTTGTTGACGTCGAGCAGCAGGCCGCAACCGGTGCGGCGGATGATTTCGCTGATGAAGTCCGTCTCGTCCAGGGTTGAGCGCTGGAACTGCAGGTAGGTCGACGGATTCTCCAGCAACATCGGGCGCTTGAGCGCACTTTGCACGTGGTCCACGTGTTCGCACACCCGGTTCAAGGTCGCGACGTCGTAGGCCAGGGGCAGCAGGTCATTGAGAAACACCGGGCCGTGGCTGGACCAGGCCAGGTGTTCGGAGAACGAATGGGGTTGATAGCGTTCGATCAGTTTGGCCAACCGCGCCAGGTGTTCACGGTTGAGTGGGCTTTCGCCGCCAATGGACAGACCCACGCCATGCAGCGACAACGGGTAACGCTCGCGGATCAGGCCCAGGTAGTGATGAAAAGGACCGCCGGCCACCATGTAGTTTTCGGCGTGTACTTCAAAAAAACCGATATCGGGAGAGGTCTCGAGCACTTCGATGAAATGCTCGTTTTTCAGCCCCAGCCCGACCCGCGGCGGAAGGCCGGGCACCTGAGCCAGTGAGACCGTTTGCAAGGATGAAAGCGTCATCATCAGTACTCAGGCTGGGCGGGGATCAGGACTTGGCGGTGAAGGCGGCTTCCTGGCCGAAACCGGTCGGCGAGGTGGAGCTGGGGGTTTGGGTGCAGGTACCGGCGGGGACCAGTTTCCAGGCGTTGGCCTGGTCCTTGGTTTTTGAAGTGCCGGCGCAGGAAGTACCGGCGCCGGCGGCGCAATCGTTCTTGCCGGCTTCGGCGACGCCGAAGCATTTCTGCATGTCGTCGGCAGCGTGGGCGGTGGTGGTCAGGGCAGACAGGCTCAAGGCCGAGCCCAGGGCGAGGACGAGGGTAGCGGCGGACAGTTTGGTCGTCATGGTGGATCTCCAGCAGTAGGTTGAGGAGCGGGCTTGAATGCCTGCTTGCACCACTAGAGGCGGGAGGACGATGTTCGTTACAAGGCCAGACGAAATAATTTCAAACACTGCAAAAAAATGTGGGAGGGGCGGTGCGACGATTCGACTTGCTCCCGATGGCGGCACATCAGTCACATTCTCTGTGCCTGACACACTGCTATCGGGAGCAAGCCCCTCCCACATTGCAACCGGGTGTTAACCGCCCAGGTACGCCTCGCGAACCTTCGGATCGGTCAGCAACTGTTCACCCGTGCCTTGCATCACCACCCGACCGTTTTCCAGCACATAGGCGCGGTCAGCGATTTTCAGCGCCTGGTTGGCGTTCTGTTCTACCAGGAACACCGTCACTCCGTCCTTGCGCAGCTGTTCGATGATGTCGAAGATCTGCTGGATGATGATCGGGGCCAGGCCGAGGGAGGGCTCGTCGAGCAGCAACAGCTTGGGTTTGCTCATCAGCGCCCGGCCGATGGCAAGCATTTGCTGCTCGCCGCCGGACATGGTGCCGCCACGCTGGCTGAAACGCTCCTTGAGCCGGGGGAACAGGTGCAGCACCTTGTCCATCTGCTCCTGGTAGTCGCCCTTGTCGGTAAAGAACCCGCCCATGGCCAGGTTTTCCTCCACGGTCAGGCGCGAAAACACTCGTCGGCCTTCCGGCACCACGGCAATGCTCTTGCGCATGATGTGTGACGACTGCTGGCCCACCAGTTCCTCACCCATGTAGCGGATGCTGCCGCTATGGGCCTGGGGCGAACCGCACAGGGTCATCAGCAAGGTCGACTTGCCAGCACCGTTGGCGCCGATCAGCGTCACGATCTCACCCTGTCGCACTTCCACGTTGACGCTGTGCAGGGCCTGGATCTTGCCGTAGAAAGTGGAAACGTTTTCGAATTGCAGCATTTTACGCTTCCCCCAGATAGGCTTTGATCACTTCAGGATTGTCGCGGATCTGCTCCGGCGTCCCGTCGGCCAGGGGCGTGCCCTGGTTGATCACCACGATATGGTCGGAAATGCTCATGACCAGTTTCATGTCGTGTTCGATCAACAGCACCGTGGCGTTGTTTTCCTCACGCAACACGCTGATCAGCGCCTTGAGGTCTTCGGTTTCCTTGGGGTTCAGGCCGGCGGCCGGTTCGTCGAGCATGAGGATCCGCGGGCGGGTCATCATGCAGCGGGCGATTTCCAGGCGACGTTGCTGACCATAGGCCAGGGTGCCGGCAGGCCGGTTGGCGAACTCGGTGAGGTTGACCTTGTCCAGCCAGTACTCGGCGTACTCCATGGCCTCGCGCTCGCTCTTGCGGAACGCCGGGGTCTTGAACAGGCCTGCGAAGAAGTTGGTGTTCAGGTGACGGTGCTGGGCGATCAACAGGTTCTCGACCGCCGTCATGTCCTTGAACAACCGCACGTTCTGGAATGTGCGCACCACACCCTTGCGGGCAATTTCGTGACCGGCCAGGCCCTGGATCGGCTGGCCGTCCAGCAGGATGCTGCCACCACTGGGCTTGTAGAAGCCGGTGAGGCAGTTGAACACCGTGGTCTTGCCGGCACCGTTGGGGCCGATCAACGCCACGACCTGTTTCTCTTTCACGGTCAGGGCGACGCCATTGACCGCCAGCAAGCCGCCGAAGCGCATGCTCAAGTTTTCGACTTTCAGGATCTCGCGGCTCATTTGCGCAGCTCCATGTGTGGACGTTGCATGGGCAGCAGACCCTGAGGGCGCCAGATCATCATCAGCACCATCAAGGCGCCGAACATCAACATGCGGTATTCGCTGAACTCACGCATCATTTCCGGCAGCAGGATCATCACGATCGCGGCCAGGATCACGCCCAACTGCGAGCCCATGCCACCCAATACCACGATGGCGAGGATGATCGCCGACTCGATAAAGGTGAATGACTCCGGGGTCACCAGGCCTTGGCGAGCGGCGAAGAAACTGCCGGCGAAACCGGCGAATGCAGCACCCAGGGTGAACGCGGAGAGCTTGATGATGGTTGGGTTCAGGCCCAGGGCACGACAGGCGATTTCATCTTCGCGCAGGGCTTCCCAGGCGCGGCCGATCGGCATGCGCAGCAGGCGGTTGATCACGAACAGCGCAGCCAGGGCCAGCAACAGGGCAACCAGGTACAGGAATACCACCTTGCTCACCGGGTTGTAGTCGATCCCGAAGTACTCATGGAAGGTCTGCATGCCTTCGGCGGCGGTACGGTCGAACGACAACCCGAAGAACGTTGGCTTGGGGATGCTGCTGATACCGTTGGGGCCACCGGTGATGTCGGTGAGGTTACGCAGGAACAGACGGATGATTTCCCCGAAGCCCAGGGTCACGATCGCCAGGTAGTCACCGCGCAGGCGCAACACCGGGAAACCCAGCAGGAAGCCGAACGTCGCGGCCGCCATGCCGGCCAGGGGCAGGCAGATCCAGAAGCTCCAGCCCAGGTAGTGCGACAGCAGCGCGTAGGTGTAGGCACCCACGGCATAGAAGCCCACATAACCCAGGTCGAGCAGGCCGGCGAGCCCCACCACGATATTCAGGCCCAGGCCCAGCAACACGTAGATCAGGATCAGCGTGGCGATGTCGACCGCACCGCGTGAACCGAAGAACGGCCAGATCAACGCGGCCACGATCAGGCCGATGATGATGTAGCGCTGGGTGCGCGGCAGGGTGAGGAACTGGCTGACCTTGGGTGAAACCAATGGGCCACGGTTGCCTTTGAACAGGGCACCGACCTGCTGGGTAAACAGCACGCGCAGGAACATCAGCACCGAGCACAGGGCGATGATGGTCAGGGTCACGGGGCCAGTGCCATGCACTTCCAGGTTGATGCCGACAATGCTCAGCTTGAGGCCGAGTACCGGAAAGGCAACCGCCCATACCAACAAGGCGCTGAAAAACGCCGATTTAAGATATCTGCTCATACTTTCTCAACCTCCGGACGGCCTAGGATGCCGGTCGGACGGAACAACAGCACCAGAACCAACAGGCCGAACGCCACGACGTCCTTGTACTGGTCGCCGAAGATATCGGCGCCAAACGCTTCGGCCACACCCAGCACCAGGCCACCGAGCATCGCGCCCGGGATACTGCCGATGCCGCCCAGGACCGCCGCGGTGAAGGCCTTGAGGCCCACCAGGAAACCGGCGTTGGGGTTGATCACGCCGTACTGCATGCTCAGCAACACGGCCGCGACAGCTGCCAGCGCGGCACCGATCACGAAGGTCAGGGCAATGATGTTGTTGGTGTTGATGCCCAGCAGGTTGGCCATCTTGATGTCTTCGGCACAGGCCCGGCAGGCGCGCCCCAGACGGGAGCGAGAGATGAACAGGGTCAGGCCCAGCATGGCCACCAGGGTGACCACGAAGACCAGGATCTGCATGTAGGAAATCAGGACTTCTTCCGCGCCACCCGGGCCGAAGGAGAAGCTCCCCGGGATCAGGTTGGGGATGGATTTATCCTTGGAGTCCTGGGACAGCAATACGGTGTTTTGCAGGAAAATCGACATGCCGATGGCGGAAATCAACGGGATCAAACGGTTGCTGCCCCGCAAGGGACGGTAGGCGACCCGCTCGATACTGTAGCCATAGGCACTGGTTACGACGATCGACGCAAGGAATGCAGCGGTCATCAACAGCGGCAGTGAGTGGATACCCATCATGGCCAGCCCGGCAAGGGCGATGAAGGCCACGTAGGAGCCAATCATGTATACCTCGCCATGGGCGAAGTTGATCATTCCAATGATGCCGTAAACCATTGTGTAGCCAATGGCTATCAAGGCATAGGTGCTGCCAATGGTCAGGCCATTAACCAGCTGTTGGAAAAAATGATAGATCTCAGGCATTACAACGCTCCTAAAAACCCGATACGCATTTCACTGGTGGAGTCATGTTCCGGCCCTGTGCTGTGTTCTGTGAGCACATTTGCACAAAGCGTTTGCCAGCGAACCGCTGGTGACGGTTTTAAGATTTTCAGGTGAGCCAGCGCCCGGATCGCGGGTGACAGGCCCATAAACCTCGTAAAACAAAGCCCACTGCTCTCACAGTGGGCTTGTTGACCAGTAACGCCTGGCTTACTGAGGGGAAACTTCGGTTTTTGGTTTACCGAAGTGCCATTCGTAGACCACGAACTTGAAGTCCTTCAGGTCGCCCTTGGCGTCGAAGCTCAGGTCGCCGGTAGGGGTCTTGAAGGTGCCCGCGTGGATGGCGGCTGCCACTTTGGCGGTGTCTTCGCTCTTCGCGGCAGCGATACCGCCAGCGATGACTTCAACAGCGGAGTAGGCCGGGAACACGAATGGGCCACTCGGGTCCTGCTTCTTCTCGGTGAACTTCTCGACGATGGCTTTGTTGGCCGGGTCGGCGTCGAAGGATTTCGGCAGGGTGACCAGCAGGCCTTCGGAGGCGCCTTGGGCGATTTGCGAGATGGAGTCGTTGCCGACGCCTTCTGGGCCCATGAACTTGGCGTTCAGGCCTTTTTCCTTGGACTGGCGCAGGATCAGGCCCAGCTCTGGGTGGTAGCCGCCGTAGTAGACGAAGTCGACGTTGGCTTGCTTGAGCTTCTGGATGATCGAGGAGAAGTCTTTGTCGCCGGCGTTCAGGCCTTCGAAGACGGCAACTTTTACGCCTTTCTTCTCAAGGGTCTGTTTGACGGCGGTGGCGATGCCTTCACCGTATTGCTGCTTGTCGTGCAGCACGGCAACGATTTTCGGCTTCACGTGGTCGGCGATGTAGTTGCCAGCCGCTGGGCCTTGGGCGCTGTCCAGGCCGATGGTACGGAAGATCAGCTTGTAGCCACGGGCGGTGATTTCCGGGCTGGTGGCAGCCGGGGTAATCATGATCACGCCTTCATCTTCATAGATGTCGGACGCTGGTTGAGTGGAGCTGGAGCAAAGGTGGCCGACCACGAACTTGACGCCGTCGTTGACCACTTTGTTGGCTACGGCAACGGCTTGTTTAGGGTCGCAGGCGTCGTCGTATTCCTTGGCTTCCAGCAATTTGCCGTCTACACCGCCTTTGGCGTTGATGTCTTCGATGGCTTGTTTGGCGCCCATGAACTGCATGTCGCCGTACTGGGTCACAGGGCCGGTTTTAGGGCCGGCAATACCGATCTTGATGGTGTCAGCTGCGAACGAATGGCCGGCAACCCCAGCCAGGACCATAGCGGCAAACAGTTTGGAAATCTGCTTAGTAGCCTTATTCATAGTGCTCCACTCTTACTGTTGTATTTTTTATAGTTCTAGCGGCCTTGTGAGCTGCTGAACCGGATCAGATATCTCGGATATCCCCCCGGCAGTGCCCTGGCAACTGTACCGGTACAGTGTAGAGCGCCGGTTGATCGCTTGAAAAGCTGGCTGCTGGGGGCAAAACCCGGACGTGTCGCTTAAATGAAAGAAAAAGACAGAATTGCGGCGGGGTGATGCCAGAGTCTCGGGCAATCCTTGGCTTTCCTGACAGTTTCAATCGTTGACTCATTTGCAACTGGGTTTTTCTACAAGAGCCGCGACGTTATGATTGCGCCGATTTTTACTCAGGTGAACTCCCATGACGCAAGAACCTAGCACCCTCTATGCCAAGCTGCTCGGTGAAACCGCCGAAATTTCCTGGAAGGAGCTTGAACCGTTCTTTGCCAAGGGTGCCCTATTGTGGGTCGACGCCAGCGTGGATTTGATCGAGGCGGCCGAAGGCATGGCCGAGGATAATCGTGACAAAGTCGCTGCCTGGCTGGCCTCGGGGAGCCTGGGCGAGGTGTCTGCGACGCGGGCACTGGACCTGGTGGAGCGTGATCCGAGCCTGTGGGCCGTGGTGGTATCGCCGTGGATTCTGATCCAGGAAAGGGCGGCGTAAGAAAAGGTTGCACCGAAAAGGTGCGTCTTTTGTGCCCGCCTAAGTGTGTAGCGGAGTAACCGCCGGGCCGGTGATGGCATCTTGCCGTAGAGAAAGGTCACAGGTGAGGGTGACGTGCGCGTCATGGGAACAGTTTTGCGGGGGCTGAAACGCCGTAGGAATTGTTTCCGGGTGTGAGTCGATCAGGGTGGCGAGGGAGCAGGCTCCCTCGCCACACCAGCCTAGCCAGTCTTGCCGGTATGGTTATTCAGCGAGATCACCTTGGTCTTGCCGATCCGGTGACGGTAGATCTCACGCAAATACTTGATCGCCTTCTTCACGCAATCCCGTGACAGGCGAATGTCATTGATCGAGACAAACTTGTCTTTGTCATTGATCAGCTCCCGGTACTTCTTCTCGTACATCGGCTTGATCGCGTACCAGTTGGTATCGAGGATCTTCGCCGGGTTTTCAAACTCGTTGAGCAGTTGATCGATCCGGTCTTCGTCGAAATCCTCGTGGATGATGAAGTCCAGGATCGAGTTGTCCAGCGTGTCATCGAAACGGTACGGGTTACGCGCAAAGCAGCGTTTGATAAACGCCACGATCAGCGTCAGGAAGTCATCCGACAGGCACGGGCTCTTGGCGATCAGGGTGGTCAGCGACAGGTTCGCCGAGGCGCCGATTACCAGTGCGTAGCGTTTCAGGGTGGTGTTGGGGAACAGGCTGTTGAGGTGGGTCTTGAGCCGGTTCAGGTCCATGTAGGACAGCTTGTAGTCCTTGGGCAGCGAGACGATGGACACCACCGACGAGCAGTTCTTGAAGAAGTGCAGGTCATGCAGCGCCGCCGCGTCGTAGCCGGAGTTCTTGTACTGCTCCAAAGAGGCCTTGTAGCGCTTGGACTCGATCGGCAGCAGGCTGATGCCTTCGATGGCTTGGGTGACCTTGTTGAAGTGTGGCAGGTCGATCGAGCGGAAGAACAGGTCGTCGATGTTCAGGCGCTGCGGCTCTTTTTCGAAGACCTTGAACTTGTCATTCGACGGCGCCGGCGTTTCCGGGACCACCGATTCGGCGTAGGCAATCGCCACCGGCCCGGCCAGGCTCATGAACAGGTCGTTGGCGTCGAGGCGGATAGTCTCGCCAATGTCGATGCCGGCACGACGGAAGTAGTTCTGGTCGTAGTCGGTGGTCACCGCCTGGGCGGTCAGGATGTTGAAGATCTGCTGGGAGATGTACTGGTTGGCGTGTTTTTCCATGGCATTGACGTCAATGTTCTGGATATTGCCGTCGTCGCTCTCTTCGGCGTAACGCATGATGTCGTTGGAGATCAGCATCATCGCGTTCCAAGGGCGAATACGCCCCTTCACACTGGCTTCGCTGCTGTCTTCATTGTCGAAGTTGTATGAGAAGTCCCATTCTTCCGACAAGTATTTGCACAGCAGTCGCCCAGCGTTGATATGCAGCGCCTCGGACATTTCGCTGCGGTGGTCGGAAATATTCGGCAGCACACAGATGCCGCTGGTGAAGATCGGCTCGAAGACAAAGGCGTGGCCGCTCTTGCTGTCGTGTTCGTCGGCAGGCTTGGTGTCGAACGTCTTGTTCATGTACGAGTGTTGCTGGGCCAGGCCGAATTCGGACGCCATGCCTGAACCGGTACCACCGCCGGCACTGAAGATCGAGAAGTACAGGCGCGATTGGTTGGCCTTGATGCCACAGGAGTCGATGAGGTACGAGTGGATCATCTTCCAATCGGGGCTGGAAAAGCGCTGGGTGTCTTTATTAAGGATGATCTTGGCCAGGTATTGGCCAAGGATCGGCGCGTTACCGGCGCCACCGGCATGGACTTCCGAGAGGTCCATGATTTTCATCTTGCTGTAGTCGCGCAGAAAGCCGCTTTTCTCGCCCTTGCGTGAGAAACGGATGCGCCCGGCGATGTCCTTGTCCAAGTCACCCAGCATCACCAGCGGCTCCACCAGGAACACGGGTTTGCTGGCCTTGCCGCCGCCCAGGCGCAGGTTGTTGCGGATCCATTGGGCCGGGCTGTAGCCCTTGTCGAGGGTTTTATCTTCGGTACTGAATTCGTTCAGGTAGAACTTGCGCGCGTTGTACACCAGTTCCGCCACGTCCAATGCGATGTTCGAACCGCAGCGGCCCAGGCCGATCAGGCACACCGACGGGAATTCCTGGTCGCTGTGTGGCTCGCCGTCGCCTTCCAGGTGGGGTGGCCGCGGGAACACCATGTCGCGCAGGCCATCGAGGTTATCGAGGATGCGGTCGGTATTGGTTTCGGTGAAGTACAAGTATTGCTGGGCGGCCAGCGGGCGGGCGCTGCTCAATGACTTTGAACCTGGGTTTTTTTCCGCAGGGGCTGTCGGCAACACGTCGGAGACCACGGTGGCAGGGTTATTTTTAGAAGTCATTGGGCGCCATGTACCTGGACGGACGGCTGAAAAATATCAAATAGCCATCACTGAATGAGAGTTCGCGACTTTGCAGTGCGTCCTTATCCGGTGTAGTCGGGTTTAACCCTAGGGTTTTAAGGGAAATCCTGGCCGGACTCTGATTAATCGGCCGTTTGTCGGCGTTCTTTAGGTAAATGATGGCGAAATGCCAAAGATTCGGCGTCATCGGATTGGCCTGATGACCGAGGTGGAGCCGGTACGAGCGGTGGCGGGGTCCTTCGGCGATGGCGTGTCCTTGGCGCCGGCAACACTGAAGGGGGAGAGTGGAGTGCGCCTGTGGATACCTTGGATGACCCCGATGATATCGCGGGCAGGCACCGCCGGACTCAGCAGGTAGCCTTGGATGAAGTCACAGCCATGCTTGAGCAGCAGTTCGAATTGTGCCTGGGTTTCCACCCCTTCGGTCACGACCTGCAGGTGCAGGGTGTGGGCCATGCCGATAATGGCCTGGACGATTTCAATATCGGCGTTGGACTTGGGGATGTCCTGGATGAACGAGCGGTCAATCTTCAAGGTGTTGAGCGGCAGGCGCTTGAGATAGGCGAGGGAAGAATAGCCGGTGCCGAAGTCATCGATGGCCAGGGACACACCCAGGGCGCGGATCTGTCGCAACAGTGCCAGGGTGCTGCTGATATTGCCCATCAATGCATTTTCGGTGACTTCCAGTTCCAGGCGGTTGGCGGCGATCCCGCTGAACCGCAGGGCATCTTCGATTTCATCGGCCAGCTCATCACGTGTCAGGTTCAAGGCTGAGCAGTTCACGGCCATGGTCAGCTCGGTGTAACCCTTGTCTGACAGCAGGCTCAAGTCGTGGCAGGCCTGGCGCAGCACCCAGTGGTCCAGTTCGGCAATCAGCCCGTTGCTCTCGGCAATGCCGATAAAACGCTCGGGTGTCAGCAAACCGTGTTGTGGGTGCTGCCAACGTACCAAGGCTTCCAGGCGGGTGACCTTGCCCCGCTTCATGTCGAAAATCGGTTGGTAGAACAGCACCAGTTCGTTGCGGGCACGCAGGGCGGCGCGCAACTGCTCTTCCAGTTGCAGTTCGAGGAAGGCGCGGGTCTTCAGGTTGGAGCTGAAGAAGTTCAGGCTGTTACGGCCTGAATCCTTGGATTGGTACAGCGCCAGGTCGGCGGTTTTCAGCAGTTCTTCGCAGGTCAGTCCGTCGTCGGGAAACAGGCTGATACCGATGCTGGTGGTCATCACCATGCGCCTGCCGGCGAGTTCGACGGGCTCTTTCATTTTTTGCATGATGCGCTGGGCCAAATGCTGCGCTTCGTCGCGGTGGTGGATGTTGATGAGGATGCAGAACTCATCGCCGCCAAACCGCGCGACCACATCGGCGTGGCTGCGCACCGAGCTCTTGATATGGCCGGCCAGTACGCTGAGCAACTGGTCGCCCGCGTCATGCCCGAGGCTGTCATTGATGCGCTTGAAATGGTCGATATCGAGGAAAATTACCGCCAACATGCCGTCGTGAGCGGTTTTTTCCGCGAGTTTCTCCGCGAAAATCTGATTGAAGCCGCGGCGATTGAGCAGGCTGGTCAGCGCATCGTAATGGGCCACCTGTTGCAGCGAGGCGCGGGCCTGGTCCAGTTCGTCGAGCAGGGCGTTGACCCGGCGCAGGTCACGTTCCTTGTGTTGCAACTTCTTGTCCGCCAGGGCCGCGCTGATGCTGCTACCAATCACCAGCAGCGTGATCACCGCCACTGACAAGCCCAATTGGATGGGGTTATTGTCCAGCGGCAACGAAAGGTCGGCCCCGGCGGGTACCAGCATTTGCATGGCAGCCATGCCGGTGAAATGCATGCTCAGGATACCGGTGCCCAGCATCAGGCTGGCGGCGTATTTGAGCAGTTGATGGAAGGTGCCCATGCCATTGCGCAGGCAGATCGACAGCAGCAACGCCGCGAGGCTCGCGGCAATGGCGATCCCTACCGAAGCCATGAACAGTCCCGGTTTGAAGTACAACTTGGCCTCGGAATGCATGGCCGACATGCCCACGTAGTGCATCAGCGCGATGCCCAGGCCCATCCAGACCGATGCCAGCAGGTACTGGTGAAGGCGCAGTTGCGCGTGACTGAGGGTTTGCATGGCGAACAGCGAGGCGATCAGGGCGATCACCAACGAGGCGAACGTCATGATCAGTTCGTAATGAATGGCAATGGGCGCCTGGAACGCCAGCATGCTGATGTAATGGGTAGACCAGATACCGCCCGCCAGGCAACCCGCGCCCAGCCAGCGCCAGTGGCGGCGGGCGGTGGGGTCTTCGACATGGCTGACACGTTCTGCCATGTCCAAGGTGCCGAAACCGGCCGCACAGGCGACCAGGTAGGCCAACAGCACCAGAAAGGGGTTATGGCTGCAATTGAGTAGTAGGTGCCCGTTCCCTGGAAGATCGATAAAAAAGTGCAGACCCAGCCATTCCATAGCGTGTCCTGTCATAGCGTCTCGTCACTGCCTACGGCGATGACCTATGAGGTCGAGTATAGAAGCCTCGCGGAATTTGCCATCAATAATGGCACTTTGCTTTGAATGATTTTGGCATGCCGTCCATAGCGTTTGATGCTAAGCGCTGATGGGCAACTCCAGCTCGAAGGGCGGTGCCTCCAGCGGTGCCAGACCAAACGCGGCGCGGGCGGCGTCGCAATCGAGGTTTTGCACGCCTTGGTTCCACGACGAATCGAACTCACGGCACACGCTGGAGCGCTGCTCGTAGATCGTGCAACGGGTGGCCTGGCCCACTTCGCCCTCAAGGCTGCAGCAGCGTGCGGGTTTCTGGTCGGTACCGATCATCGCCACGCGCGTGGGGTTGATCTGGACCACCAGGTCATCGGGCACGGTACCTCCTGACGAGGCGCACTCCCCCCAGAAGAAAGACACACGAAAGTGTGAACAACAGGCACCGCAATTCAGACACGGACTGGCTTCGGACATGGGCGTCATCGATTAGAAAGGGAAGTGGGGTTGTGACAGGAAGGCTCGCCATTCTAATCGTGCCGTGGCCATTGGGAAGAGGGGAGCGCGCTTATATTTTCCGTAGGGAAAGTCCCGTAGTTCCGGGTGAAATCATGCCCTATCAGCTTTACGAATCATTACAGACAACCGCGACGTGTCTGACTATGTT
The DNA here is from genome assembly GCF_057808775.1 of Pseudomonas sp. FG86. Taxonomy (NCBI): domain Bacteria; kingdom Pseudomonadati; phylum Pseudomonadota; class Gammaproteobacteria; order Pseudomonadales; family Pseudomonadaceae; genus Pseudomonas; species Pseudomonas sp. FG86. The sequence continues at coordinate 18,135 of NZ_JBMDIS010000045.1, forward strand.
GCAGGGACCTGAGCAGGATGCATCGGGCATCGCAGCTCTCATAACAATAAAAGAGACGGACCCATGCAGAACTCGACCCAAGCGGAGAATGCCTGGCGCATTCTGTTCCTGCTGTTCCTCGCCAACCTGTTCAATTTCTTCGACCGCACCATTCCTGCGATCATCATCGAGCCGATCCGCATGGAATGGCACCTGAGCGACTTTCAGCTCGGCATCATCGGCACCGCCTTCACCATCGTCTACGCCATTGCCGGCCTGCCGCTCGGGCGCCTGGCCGACACCGGTTCACGCAGCAAACTCATGGGCTGGGGCCTGTTCGCCTGGAGCGGGCTGACGGCGATCAATGGCATGGTCGGCAGTTTTTGGACCTTCCTGCTGGTGCGCATGGGCATCGGTATCGGCGAAGCCAGTTATGCGCCGGCGGCCAACTCGCTGATTGGTGACCTGTTCCCGGCCCACCGCCGCGCACGGGCCATGGGGATCTTCATGCTGGGCCTGCCCTTGGGCCTGCTGCTGGCGTTCTTTACCATTGGCGCGATGGTCAAGGCGTTCGACAGTTGGCGTGCGCCGTTCTTTATCGCGGCGGTGCCGGGGCTGATCCTGGCGGTGTTCATGTTCTATATCAAGGAACCCAAGCGCGGCGCGGCAGAAACCGTGCAGGTCTCCCAGGAACGCGTCGACCGCCCGATCCGCCGCGTGTTGGCGGTGCCGACCTTCCTCTGGCTGGTGCTGGCCGGGCTGTGCTTCAACTTCGCCACCTATGCCTGTAATTCATTCCTGGTGCCGATGCTGCAGCGCTATTTCCTCATGCCATTGCAGGAAGCGGCCGTTGCCACAGGGGTGATTGTCGGCGTCACCGGCTTGGTGGGACTGACCTTGGGCGGCTGGATTGCCGACAAGATCCATCAGCGCATTGCCAATGGTCGCCTGCTGTTTGCCGCGTTCAGTTTGATCATCTCCACCGTCACCACCGCCTGGGCCTTGCATGCCGGGCGTATTGAAATCGGTGTGTTCGTCGCACTGTTCAGCGTGGGCTGGCTGTTTGCCTACAACTTCTATACCTGCGTGTACACGGCGATCCAGGACGTGGTCGAACCGCGCCTGCGGGCCACGGCGATGGCGCTGTTTTTCGCTGGGTTGTACCTGCTGGGCGGCGGCATGGGGCCGATTGTGGTGGGGGGCTTGTCCGATCACTTTGCGCATTCGGCGATGTATGCGGCGGGGGCCGAGCAGATGACTGAGGCTTACAAAGCGGTGGGGTTGCATGACGCCATGTATCTGATCCCGGTGGCGCTGTTCCTGACCATGCTGTTTCTGTTCCAGGCCTCGCGCAGTTTTGTGCGCGATGCCAAGCGGATGAAGGAGGGGTTGGCGGCGGTGGAGGTGCCGGCTGCTGCTGCGACGGCGTGAAACCGTGGTGACTCTATCGAGGGCAAGCCCCCTCCCACATTGATCAGTCAACTCGGTCAACTGTGGGAGGGGGCTTGCCCCCGATGAGGCCCGCAAAGCCAAAGCTGTTCTCAAGTGAATAAAAAAGGCCCGCATTGCGCGGGCCTTCTATTTAGCAGGGCAGGGCAGCAATCAACCTGCCACCAACACCCGAATCGCTTCCAGTCGCAGCGCCGCCTTGTCGAGCATGGCCAGGCCTTGTTCGCGTTGCTGGCGCAGGGCAACCAGTTCGCTGTCACGCACGGTCGGGTTGACCGCTTGCAACGCGGTCAGGCGCGCCAGCTCTTCGTCGGTGTCCGCTGCCAGGCGGCGCTTGGCCTCGGCCACACGCTCGGCGTGGCGCGGGGTGATTTTCTCTTCACCGGCATTGATGCGTGGTGTGAGTTGGTCGCGCTGGGCCTGGACGAACTTGTTGGCGCTGGCTCGTGGCACGCTTTCGAGCTGGTCGTTCAGGGTTTCGAACGAGACGCGACCGGACAGGTCATTGCCGTTGGCGTCCAGCAGGCAGCGCAGCGCGGCCGGTGGCAGGTAGCGGCCCAGTTGCAGTGAGCGCGGGGCAACCACTTCGCTGACGTAGAGCAGCTCCAGCAGTACGGTGCCCGGCTTGAGCGCCTTGTTCTTGATCAGCGCCACGGCGGTGTTGCCCATGGAGCCGGACAGCACCAGGTCCATGCCGCCCTGCACCATCGGATGTTCCCAGGTGATGAATTGCATGTCTTCGCGTGACAGCGCCTGGTTGCGATCGTAGGTGATGGTCACGCCTTCGTCGTCGCCCAGGGGGAAGCTGGCGTCGAGCATTTTTTCGCTGGGCTTGAGGATCAGCGCGTTTTCCGAATGGTCTTCGCTGTCGATGCCGAACGCGTCGAACAGGGTTTCCATGTAGATCGGCAGGGCGAACTGGTCGTCTTGCTCAAGAATGGCCTCCACCAACGCATCGCCTTCACCCGCACCGCCGGAGTTGAGCTCCAGCAAGCGGTCGCGGCCGGTATGCAGTTCCTGCTCCAGGCGCTCGCGTTCGGCACGGGCCTCGTCGACCAGGGATTGCCATTCGCCATCGTCGGCGTTTTCCAGCAGCGGCAGCAGGCGCGGGCCGAACTGATGCTGCAAGGCGTTGCCGGTCGGGCAGGTGTTGAGGAAGGCGTTCAGTGCTTCGTGGTACCACTGGAACAGGCGCTCTTGCGGGCTGGTTTCCAGGTAGGGCACGTGCAACTCGATCACATGCTTCTGGCCGATCCGGTCCAGGCGGCCGATGCGCTGTTCGAGCAGGTCGGGGTGGGACGGCAGGTCGAACAGCACCAGGTGGTGGGAGAACTGGAAGTTGCGGCCTTCACTGCCGATCTCCGAGCAGATCAGCACCTGGGCGCCAAACTCTTCATCGGCGAAGTAGGCGGCGGCGCGGTCACGCTCGAGGATGTTCATGCCCTCGTGGAACACCGTGGCCGGGATGCCGGAGCGCACACGCAGGGCGTCTTCCAGGTCCATGGCGGTTTCGGCGTGGGCGCAGATCACCAGGACCTTGGTGCGCTTGAGCATTTTCAGTTGGTCGATCAGCCACTCGACCCGTGGGTCGAAACGCCACCAGCGGTTTTCTTCCTCGACGTCCGGCTGCGACTGGAAGCTGACTTCCGGGTACAGCTCGGCGTGTTCGCCCAGTGGCAATTCGAGGTATTCGTCCGGGTTCGGCAGCGGGTAGGCGTGCAGCTTGCGCTCCGGGAAACCTTGTACGGCGGCACGGGTGTTGCGGAACAACACGCGACCGGTGCCGTGGCGGTCGAGCAACTCGCGCACCAGGCGCGCGCTGGCTTCGGTGTCGCCATCGTTGACGGCGGTCAGCAGCGCTTCGCCTTCATTGCCGAGGAAACCCTGGATAGTCGTGTGCGCGGCCGGGGAGAGGCGGCCCTTGTCGAGCAGCTCCTGCACGGCTTCGGCCACCGGGCGATAGTTCTCGCTCTCGGCGCGGAAGGCCTGCAGGTCGTGGAAACGGTTCGGGTCGAGCAGGCGCAGGCGCGCGAAGTGGCTGTCCTGGCCCAGTTGTTCCGGGGTGGCGGTGAGCAGCAGCACACCGGGAATCACTTCGGCCAGTTGCTCGACCAGGCTGTATTCCGGGCTGGCCTTGTCTTCATGCCACACCAGGTGGTGGGCTTCGTCGACTACCAGCAGGTCCCAGCCGGCGGCGAACAGCGCGTCCTGGGCTTTCTCGTCGTCCACCAGCCACTCAAGGGCGACCAGGGCCAGTTGGGTGTCCTCGAACGGGTTGGCGGCATCGCTTTCGATAAAGCGTTCTTCGTCGAACAGCGCAACCTGCAGGTTGAAGCGGCGGCGCATTTCCACCAGCCACTGGTGCTGCAGGTTTTCCGGGACCAGGATCAGCACACGGTTGGCGCGGCCGGACAGCAGTTGGCGATGGATCACCAGGCCGGCTTCGATGGTCTTGCCCAGGCCCACTTCGTCGGCCAGCAGTACCCGCGGCGCGATACGGTCGGCGACTTCGCGGGCGATGTGCAATTGGTGGGCAATCGGCTGTGCACGTACGCCACCCAAGCCCCACAGGGAGGATTGCAGCTGGCGGCTGGTGTGTTCCAGGGTGTGGTAGCGCAGCGAGAACCAGGCCAGTGGGTCGATCTGCCCGGCGAACAGGCGATCGCTGGCCAGACGGAACTGGATGAAGTTCGACAGCTGGGTCTCCGGCAGGGTGACCTGTTCGTTCTGCCCATTGAGGCCGTGGTAGACCAGCAGGCCGTCGACGTCGTCGACTTCTTGCACGGTCATTTTCCAGCCTTCGAAATGGGTGATGCTGTCGCCCGGCGAGAACCTCACGCGGGTGAGGGGCGCATTCCGTAGCGCATACTGGCGCGTATCGCCAGTGGCCGGATAGAGCACGGTCAACAAGCGGCCGTCCTGTGCCAGAACGGTGCCTAACCCCAGCTCTGCTTCGCTGTCACTAATCCAGCGTTGCCCCGGTTGATACTGCTGCGCCATGCTGCCTGACTCCCGCCGTGAAAAAGCCGACTATCTTAACGGAACAAGGCCCTCATCCAAAGGACTCTGACAAAAACTACTGCGTTTGCACGGTGGTCCGCTGCTGAATCGACGGGTGGCGGGCACTTGCGAGTGTCGACTGGGTCACAGGTTGGCGTGCTTGAGCTCAAGTCGCCCTGCAACCCGCCGACAGCCTGTTGATCAGGAGAATAATCACTATGCTGCCACCCATGCTGCCCGTCAGTGTTGTGCCGGTCACGTCACAACTCGACCCGGTGCGCCAGAAGCCGGACATCCCGCCCGTGGTGCCCGTGCAGGCGGGCTCGAACGAAAGCACCATCGACCTGAAAAAGGGCGATGCCGAGCAGTCGACCTTTTTGCTGCGCGAAGAACAGCGCCGCCAGCAAGAGCAGCAAAAGCGCCGGCGTGAAGCCGACGCGGACGCGGAGCAGCACCTGGCCATTCCTGGTGATGTGCTCAACGCCGACAACACCGTACCGGTGGTGCCGCTGATTGAAGACGCGCCGCGCCAGGGGTTGTGGGTGGACGTCGAGGTTTAATCGCGCAACTCGCGCAAGGCTGTCAGCAGCACCTCGATATCGTGGTCGTTGTTGAAGGGGCTGACGGAGATGCGCGCGATGCTGCTCAGGCCGCGCGCCTGCATATCCAGCGGGGTGTAGGCCACACCGTTGGCGCCGATGTTGATTCGCTTCAATCCCAGCCGCCGCTTGAGTTCGAAGGCGTCCCAGCCGGCGAGGTTGAAGGCGATCAAGCCTGAGTGCGTAGCGCCCAAGTCATGCAAGGAAATGCCCGGTATCTGGCGCAGTGCTTCACGGATCCGCGCGCTGGTCTGCCTGACGCGTTCCCAGGCCCGCTCGATCCCCAGTCGATTGATCTCCTGCAGTGCGTTACCCAGCCCCGCCAACAAGGCGGCGGACACTTCGCTGGTTTCAAAGCGCCGGGCGTCGTTACGCAAGTCGTAGCCGTTGGCGTTCCAGGGGGCCGAGAACACATCGCGCTGGGCGGGGTTCAGGTGCTGGAGAAACGCCGGCCGCACATACAGCAGCGCCGTGCCGCGCGGCCCGCGCAGGTGCTTGCGGCCGGCCGATTTGAGCACATCGCAGTGCAGCGCCTGCACATCCACCGGTACCTGGCCGACAGCTTGACCCGCGTCGACAAAGTAGGGAATGCCATGGCGCCTGGCGACGGCGCCGATGGCTTGGGCGGGATTGATCAGGCCACCATTGGCCGGGAGCCAGGTCAGGTCGATCAGCTTCACGTTTGTATCGATCATCGCTTCCAGGGCCACCGGGCAGACCGCGCCGGTTTCATCGCAGGGGATGACCTCGACCCGTGCGCCGGCGTGCACCGCCAGTTCCATGCTCGCCAGGTTACCGCCCCATTCGTGGCGGCCCACCAAAATGCGCTCGCCCGGCTGCCAAGGGCCGAGTGCCTGGAACGCCATGCTCCAGGCCGTCGAGCCGCTGCTGGCAAAGGCAATCGACGAGGCGGGCGCATTGAGCAATTGCCCGGCGGCGCGGCGGGCTTGCTCTATCAGGGCCGCACCGTGTTCGCCGGCTTCCATGGGGCCGTCGCGAGCTTCACGCTGTAATTGTTCGATGATGGCATCGAGGGTTGCCTGGCTGGGTAAGGACGCGCCGGCGTGATTGAAATGCACGATGCCGGATAGGCAGCCAGGGGTGTTGTCCCGCAGTTGCTGGACTTCAAGCGGGCTCACGGTTGCAACTCGAAAATGGCGTCCACTTCCACCGCCACGCCGGCGGGCAGGCTGGAAACGCCGACGGCGGTGCGTACATGCCGGCCTTTTTCGCCAAGGGCATTGACCAGCAGGTTGGATGCGCCGTTGGCGACGCCACTCTGCTGCTTGAAGTCGGCGCTGCTGGCGATAAACACACCCAGGCGCACTGTGCGCACCAGGCGCGACAGGTCGTCTTCCAGCGCCGCGCTCAATTGCCCCAGCAGGCCCAGCGCCGCCAGCTGTGCGGCCTGGGCGCCTTCTTCATCGCTGAGGGATTCGCCCAGCCGGCCCACATAGGCAGGTTTGCCCTCCACCAGAGGAATCTGTCCGGAGATGAACAGCTGGTTGTGGCTGATGACATGATTGATGTAGTTGGCCGCCGGTTGGCTGGGGGAAGGCAGCGTCAAGCCAAGGGCGTGCACACATTGGCGGATGGAAGTGCTCATGTTGAATCCTCTTGGGTCGGGAGGATTCAGCATGGTGGCCGTGGTGTTCGGCGACAAACGGATAGATCTCATGGGACGTATCGAAATAACTCACGCGTCGGTGCAGGCTTGCTGCAACCACTCGCTGAAACAGCGGGCGGCCTCATTGGCAGGGCCCTGGGGGGTAATCAGCCAGTAACCGATCGCGCTGTGATAGGGCGGCCAGTCGAACGCCTCCACCAGGCTGCCGTCCTGGAGCCTGCGCTCGATCAAACGGTGACGCCCCATGGCGATGCCCTGGCCGGACACGGCGGCTTCGACCACGATGTTGTAGTCGTGCAGCATCACGCGGGGGTGTTGATCGAGGTCGACTCGATAATGCGCGGACCAATCCGTCCATTCGAATGGCCGGTGCGAGGTGGCCATCAGCAAGGGACCGTGATGCAGTTGGCTGGCTTTGAATGCCGGGCTGCATACCGGTGAGAGTATTTCGGGCATCAGCCGTATGGCCTGCACGTCGGGCCAATCGCCCTTGCCGTAACGGATGGCCAGGTCGATTGTTGTTCCGTCGACGTTCGCCAATTGAATCGCCGGCAACAGTTCCACCTGGATATGCGGGTAACGGTTGAGAAACCCGGCCAGGCGCGGTGCCAGCCATAAGGTCGCAAAGGATGCGAGCAGGCCGATGCGCAACACTGTGGCGCCAGGGGCGACCCGTTGGGTGCGGGTGGCGACGGCGATGGCCTCGAGGGCGGGGCGGATTTCGTCGTAATAACGCTGGCCGTCGGCTGTCAGGTCGATCGCGCGGGTACGTCGGATAAACAGCGGCTTGCCCAGGTGCTGTTCGAGTTTTTGCACCTGGTGGCTCAAGGCGCTCTGGGTGACTGACAACTCATTGGCCGCCTTGATAAAACTCAAGTGCCGTGCCACCGCTTCAAAGGCGCGCAGGGCGAGCAATGGGGGAAGGTCCTTGAACAGTGCCACCTGGGGGGCCTCCTGGTGCGGGCTGAAAGTGCCGATTTTGGGCGATGCCCCGCCTTTTGTCGCTCGCTGATTTGCCGCCGGACGGGGGAGGCCGCATTATTGAGGCACTCCCGCCATAACGTAGCCAAGCCATGAGTGATGACGACAAGCTGATCGACCTGAATGCCGAACGTGCCAAACGTGTGCATGACCTCAATGACAAACGCCTGAATGAAGTGCGCCAGGCATTTGAACAGGCGATGCCCTTGGGGAAAGTTAAGAAAAAGCCGAAGAACAAACCGAAAAAGCGTTGAAAGGGCCTGCATTTATTGATGCAGGTCAGTTATTACCCTTCTTTACGCCCCGTTGAGGGCGACATTGATCCTCGTCAATTTTCCAGAGTGCCTTCTCCATTAACTTAGCCCTATCGCAACAGGGCAAGTGCAGGAGGCCGGTCATGTTTTTCGATAATGTGGTGTTCGCCGGGGTGCTGACTGTAAGCCTCATGGTGATGTTTTTTGTAGGGTTTGGATTTTTTATCTGGAAAGACGCACATAAGCGTAAAAAACCATAAGTTTTTCCGGATTACATGAGCACGCAAGGCATTTTGGGCGACTTCGGTCGCCCTTTTTTTTGCCTGCGATTTAATCAACACCCCATTTGAACTGAGTCCGGTGGCGCAGCAGTTTAAGGACGGGACACACGCATAAAAAAAGGTGCGACCCTCGCAGGTCGCACCTTTATTTTTTGCGGGCTGGCTATCAGCTACCCAGTGCCTTGGACGCCAACCAGAACAACCCGGCCGACAGGCCTACGGTGGCTGGCAGGGTCAACACCCAGGCCATCAGGATGGTCTTGACAGTACCGCCTTGCAGGCCGCTCTTGTTGGCAACCATGGTGCCGGCGACACCGGAAGACAGTACGTGCGTGGTCGAAACCGGCAGGCTGAAGATGTTGGCCAGGCCGATCATGCTGGCGGTGGTGATCTGCGCCGACATGCCCTGGGCGTAGGTCATGCCCTGCTTGCCGATCTTCTCACCGATGGTCAGTACCACACGCTTCCAACCCACCATGGTGCCGAGGCCCAATGCCAGGGCGACCGCGAGGATTACCCAGAACGGCGCGTACTCGGTCGTGGCGGTCAGGTCTTTGCGCAGCTTGTCGAGGTCAGACTTCTCACGCGCATCCAGGCCCGGCAGCTTGCCGACTTTCTTCGCGGTGTCATCCAGGCATAGCAGGTAGCGACGTACCTCAATGCGCTGGTCGGCATTCAGCGAGTGGTAATCGGAAACGCCTTTCAAGGTGTCCACGAGCGCGTTGATGGTCGGCTCGGTCTGCTGCGGGTTGCAGCGGAACTTGCCCGGCAAGTCATCCTTCACGCTTTTCCCCAAGGCCAGGAACTCGCCCAGGGTTTCGTGGTTGCGCTGGTAGAACTGATTCAAGTGCACGGTGGCGTCGCGGGTGCGCTCGATCTGGTAGGTGGTGCTGCCCAGGTCGAGGACGAACTGTGCCGGTACGATGCCGATCAGCACCAGCATGATCAAGCCGATACCTTTCTGCCCATCGTTGGAGCCGTGCACGAAACTCACGGCCATGGCGGAAATCACCAGGACCAGACGGTTCCAGAACGGCGGGTGTTTCTTGTCGTCGAGCTTGCGGCGCTGGTCCGGGGTCTTGTGCATCTTCGACAGCGGGCGCCACCACTTCAGGCCGAGCAGCACCAGGGCGGCAACCAGGAAGCCGGCCATCGGCGAGAACACCAGGGACGCGCCGATATCGATCGCTTTCTGCCAGTTCACCCCGTCAGCCAGGGGAATGTCATTGATCAGGGCGTTGGCCAGGCCGACACCAAGGATCGAACCGATCAGGGTGTGGGAGCTGGAGGCGGGGATACCGAAGTACCAGGTGCCCAGGTTCCAGGTGATCGCCGCCGCCAATAAAGAGAAGACCATCGCCAAACCATGGCCGGTGTTCACATTGATCAGCAACTCCACCGGCAGCAAGTGCACGATGGCGTAGGCGACACCGACACCACCGAGCAACACGCCGAGGAAGTTGAACACCCCGGAGAAGAACACGGCCAGGTGCGGCGGCATGGCTTTGGTATAGATGACTGTGGCCACCGCATTAGCGGTGTCATGAAAGCCATTGATGAACTCGAAGGCGAGGACAAAGGCCAGGGCGAGCAACAGGCTCACGAGAACCCAAGCATCCAGTCCGCTGAATAAATCGATCATGAAGGTTTTCTGACCCGGTCGTAAGGGGGCGCGATTATGCCAGAAAACCTCGGTAATCGATGCACTAGCTGCTCATTGGTAACAATCTTCATTGAAAAAACACGGGCAAAAGGTGCTCATCCCAGGCTTTTCGGGGCTTTGGCAAGTCTTTGATTTATAAAGCGCACAGCTGAAAAGGTGCGGTTTTGTCACCTAATCGTCATGTCTGAAACATTTGTACGAAATTTCCCTGGGGCGGCAGGGTGCTGAGCCGTGGAGGCTCATGCAAGGTGCCCTCCGCCGGCAATAAGCCGGCAGAGACAGCAAGACCCTGAGGACTCGAACCGAAGTGCTTATGGCTCTTCGGCCTTGAGTTCCTGTTCAATCTTTTGGATTTCCTGGGCAAAGGCCTGATCGAGCAGACTGGCTCGTTTGCGCCATGGCTTGCGTTCTGGCTCAGGCTGGGCGGCGTAGGTGGTGACTTCCCCGCCGTAAACGTCCTTGTAACGTTGCTCCTGGCGCTCAAGTTCCGCGCGCAGTTCATCTTTCGTCACAGTGCTACCTAATTGAGTTGAGTTTAATTACCGTGCAGCGGTGGAGCTGAAAATTGCCCTCGGCGTATTTCAATGTTGAACAGTCAAACTGTTCAAGTTTGAATAATTGACCAAAGGTGACTTCGTTAAACCGGTAGTGATAACCGGCGACGCGTTCCGCATGCACCGCCTGCGAGCTCCGATCCCGATAGTGATACCGGGCTGACCTCTGCACAGGTTGCATTATAGCGGCGCATTTGAATAACTCTATCACCATAAAGTTAAAAAACGTCAACTTGCTGTGAGAGTTTTGTTACATGTACGCGTCAGTATTTCGCTGGAAAACCGGCGCCATCATTTTTGCGCTCTTGTAAAAGTTGTCGCGGCCTGTCCGATATTTCTCTACGTCCAGGTTGATTGCGATAATCGAATGATCGTCCGATAATCGCCCAATGTTGTTGGCCCAAGCTTGTGCCTCGCGCCTGGCACGGCTTTCAATAGTGATCAACCCTTCCAGCGGTTGAAAATAAGAGAAAGGATCCGGAAATGAACGATCAATTGCGCAACTCCTTCGCGTCAGCGGCGCCGCCGATCGTGGCTTCGCCCGCCAAGCGCATCCAGGCGTTTACCGGTGATCCAGACTTCATGACCTCCCTGGCCCGTGGCCTGGCCGTGGTGCAAGCGTTTCAGGAGCGCAAGCGGCACCTCACCATCGCCCAGATCAGTCACCGCACCGAAATCCCCCGCGCCGCCGTGCGACGTTGCCTGCACACCCTGATCAAGCTCGGCTACGCCACCACCGATGGGCGTACTTATTCGCTGCTGCCCAAAGTCCTGACCCTGGGTCATGCCTATTTGTCCTCCACGCCCCTGGCGGTCTCCGCGCAACCTTACCTGGACCGTATGAGCGAGCAGCTTCACGAAGCCTGCAACATGGCGACCCTTGAGGGCGACGACATCCTCTATATAGCCCGTTCCGCCACGACCCAGCGCCTGATTTCCGTGGACCTGTCGGTGGGCGGGCGCTTGCCGGCATATTGCACGTCCATGGGCCGCATCCTGCTTGCCGCGTTGGATGACGCCTCGCTGCAGGACTACCTCGACCACGCCGACCTGCAAACCAAGACCAGCCGCACCCTGACCACCCCCGAAGCCTTGCTCGAATGCCTGCAACAAGTACGGCAGCAGGGCTGGTGTATCGTCGACCAGGAGCTGGAGCAGGGCCTGCGCTCCATCGCCGTACCGGTGTACGACGCCTCGGGCCAGGTATTGGCCGCGTTGAACGTCAGTACCCACGCCGGGCGGGTCAGCCGCAGCGAGTTGGAGCAGCGCTTCCTGCCGAGCATGCTCAGCGCCAGCCGCGAGTTGAGTGCGCAATTGTTTGCTTAAGCTGTTCGGTGACCGCACAGATCCCGGTTTGATGAATTGACGGTGTTTCCCCTGGCTTATTACTGTGCGGCAGCGCTCTAGCGCCACAATAATAACGACGACCCCAGGTCGTCAGCCCGCCATCGGTGTGGAATAAAAACAATGAATCAACCTTCTGTCGGCACCACACTGGACGTCCAGGCCTTTATCAATGCCCAACCCTTGTCACGTTATCAGTGGCGCGTGGTGATCCTGTGTTTCCTGATTGTCTTCCTCGATGGCCTCGACACGGCTGCCATGGGGTTTATCGCGCCTGCATTGTCCCAGGACTGGGGCATCGACCGCGCCAGTCTCGGTCCGGTGATGAGTGCCGCATTGATCGGCATGGTGTTCGGCGCCTTGGGCTCCGGGCCACTGGCTGACCGCTTCGGGCGCAAAGTGGTGCTGGTGGGGGCAGTGCTGGTGTTTGGTGCCTTCAGCCTGGCCTCGGCCTACAGCACCGATGTCGATCAATTGCTGGTGCTGCGCTTCCTGACCGGGCTGGGCCTTGGCGCCGGTATGCCGAACGCCACGACCCTGCTCTCGGAATACACCCCGGAGCGCCATAAATCGCTGCTGGTCACCAGCATGTTCTGCGGCTTCAACCTGGGCATGGCCGGCGGCGGGTTTATCTCCGCCAAGCTGATTCCGGCATTCGGCTGGCATAGCCTGTTGATGATCGGCGGTATCTTGCCGTTGATCCTGGCGCTGGTGCTGCTGGTGTGGCTGCCGGAATCGGCGCGTTACCTGGTGGTGCGCAATCGCGGCACCGACAAGGTGCGCAAGACCCTGTCACCCATTGAACCCAGCCTTGTCGCCCAGGCCATGGCCTTCAGTGTCCCCGAGCAAAAAACCGTCAAGGCGCGCAACGTGTTTGCGGTGATCTTCTCCGGCACCTACAGCGCTGGCACCTTGTTGCTGTGGCTCACCTATTTCATGGGCCTGGTGATCGTGTACCTGCTGACCAGTTGGCTGCCGACCCTGATGCGCGACAGCGGTGCCAGCATGGAACGGGCAGCGTTTATCGGTGCGTTGTTCCAGTTTGGTGGTGTATTGAGCGCGGTGGGCGTGGGCTGGGCGATGGACCGCTTCAATCCCCACAAGGTCATTGGCACTTTCTACTTGCTGGCCGGAGTGTTTGCCTACGCGGTAGGGCAGAGCCTGGGCAATATCACGTTGCTCGCGACCCAGGTGCTGATCGCCGGGATGTGCGTCAACGGCGCGCAGTCGGCAATGCCGTCCCTGGCTGCGCGCTTCTACCCGACCCAGGGCCGCGCCACCGGTGTGTCCTGGATGCTCGGCATCGGCCGCTTTGGTGCGATCCTCGGTGCCTGGATGGGCGCCACCTTGCTGGGCCTGGGCTGGAATTTCGAGCAGGTACTCACGGCGCTGGTGATCCCGGCGGCATTGGCCACGGCTGCGGTGGTGATCAAGGGCATGGTCAGCCACGCCGACGCAACCTGAGGCCTGGCACGCTCAAATGTGGGAGTGGGCTTGCCCAGGCAGCAGTGGGGCGGCCAATACATCGGGTGGCTGATACACCGCTCTCTGGGGCAAGCCTCTTCCCACATTGACCGCGTTTGGCTGAATGATTAGCGAGGTAACAATCTGTTCGATAATCGAACGCTGAGTCGATTATCGGATTGTTTGGCCCATTTCCCCGGCTTAATCTTCAAGCACTTCGGCGCCACCTCAGCGCCTTTTACGATCAACACCGGGAGCCCAACCCCATGGCTGAAATTCTCACCTTGCGTGATGCGGTCAAGCGCTTCGTGAATGACGGCGATACCGTCGCCCTCGAAGGCTTTACCCATCTGATCCCTACGGCGGCAGGTCATGAAATCATTCGTCAGGGCAAGAAAGACCTGACGCTGGTACGCATGACGCCTGACCTGATCTATGACCAGTTGATCGGTGCCGGCTGCGCACGCAAGTTGATTTTCTCCTGGGGTGGCAACCCCGGCGTGGGGTCCTTGCACCGCCTGCGTGACGCGGTCGAGAAGCAATGGCCGCAGCCGCTGGAAATCGAAGAACACAGCCACGCCGACCTGGCCAATGCCTACGTCGCCGGTGCCTCTGGCCTGCCGTTCGCGGTACTGCGCGCCTACGCTGGTTCCGACCTGCCCAAGGTCAACCCGCTGATCAAGACCGTCACCTGCCCCTTTACTGGCGAAGTGCTGGCGGCGGTGCCATCGGTGCGTCCGGACATCACCGTGATCCACGCGCAAAAGGCTGACCGCAAGGGCAACGTATTGCTCTGGGGCATTCTCGGCGTGCAGAAGGAAGCGGCCCTGGCCGCCAAGCGCTGCATCGTCACCGTGGAAGAGATCGTCGACGACTTGAACGCGCCGATGAACAGCTGCGTGTTGCCGACCTGGGCCCTGACCGCGGTGTGCCATGTGCCCGGTGGCGCGCATCCGTCCTACGCCCACGGCTACAACGAGCGTGACAACCGTTTCTACCAAGCGTGGGATCCAATCGCCCGCGACCGTGGGACCTTTACCGCCTGGATCGATGAATACATCCATGGCACTGCCGACTTCAGTGAATTCCAGACCAAGCTGGCTACCGCGCAGGAGGCCAAGTAATGGCTTACTCGACCAACGAAATGATGACCGTCGCCGCCGCCCGCCGCCTCAAGAACGGCTCGGTATGCTTTGTGGGCATCGGCCTGCCATCCAAGGCGGCCAACCTGGCGCGCCTGACCTCGTCGCCGGACGTGGTGCTGATCTACGAGTCCGGTCCGATTGGCGCCAAGCCCAGCGTACTGCCCCTGTCTATCGGTGATGGCGAGCTGGCGGAAACCGCTGACACGGTCGTGCCCACCGGTGAAATTTTCCGCTACTGGCTGCAAGGTGGGCGCATTGACGTGGGCTTTCTCGGTGCAGCCCAGGTCGACCGCTTCGGCAATATCAACACCACCGTGGTCGGTGACTACCACCAGCCCAAGGTACGCCTGCCGGGTGCCGGTGGCGCGCCGGAAATCGCCGGCTCGGCCAAGAGCGTGCTGATCATCCTCAAGCAGTCGTCGCGTTCGTTTGTCGACAAGTTGGACTTCATCACCTCCGTCGGCCACGGCGAAGGCGGCGATTCGCGCAAACGCCTGGGCCTGCCGGGTGCCGGCCCCGTCGGAATTATCACCGACCTGTGCATCATGGAGCCGGAAGAGGGCACCCATGAGTTCGTGGTCACTGCACTGCACCCTGGCGTTACCCGCGAGCAAGTGGTGGCGGCCACCGGTTGGCCCATCCGCTTTGCCGACCGGGTGGATACCACCGAGGAACCCACCGAGGTCGAACTGACCGCGCTGCGTGATCTGGAAACTCGCACCGCCGCCGCCCACGGCCAAGCACCGGGAGAAGCCTGATGCGTGACGTCTTTATCTGTGATGCGATTCGTACCCCTATCGGCCGGTTTGGCGGGGGCTTGGCCACGGTGCGTGCCGATGACCTGGCGGCGCTGCCGATCAAGGCACTGATCGAACGCAACCCTTCGGTGGACTGGAGCGCGGTCGACGAAGTATTCCTCGGCTGCGCCAACCAGGCGGGTGAGGATAATCGCAACGTCGCACGTATGGCGCTATTGCTGGCGGGCCTGCCTTCAAGCATTCCCGGTGTGACCCTCAACCGGCTGTGCGCCTCGGGCATGGATGCGATCGGCACCGCGTTTCGTGCGATTGCCAGCGGTGAAATGGAGTTGGCGATTGCCGGCGGCGTCGAGTCGATGTCCCGTGCGCCCTTCGTGATGGGCAAGGCCGATGCAGCGTTCTCGCGCAGCATGAAGCTGGAAGACACCACCATTGGCTGGCGCTTTATCAACCCATTGATGAAGGCCCAGTACGGTGTCGACGCGATGCCGCAGACCGCCGATAACGTCGCTGATGATTACCACGTGTCCCGCGCCGACCAGGACGCCTTTGCCCTGCGCAGCCAGCAACGTACCGCTGCCGCCCAGGCGGCCGGGTACTTCGCTGAAGAAATCGTGCCGGTGCGGGTCGCCCATAAAAAAGGCGAAACCGTGGTCGATCAGGATGAGCACCCACGCGCAGACACCACCCTGGAAACCCTGGCGCGGCTCAAACCGGTGAACGGCCCGGACAAGACCGTCACCGCCGGTAATGCTTCTGGCGTCAACGACGGTGCCGCCGCGCTGATCCTGGCGTCCGCCGATGCGGTGAAAAAACATGGCCTCACTGCCCGCGCTCGTGTATTGGGCATGGCCAGTGCCGGTGTCGCGCCACGGGTCATGGGCATCGGTCCGGTGCCGGCGGTACGTAAACTGGTGGAACGCCTGGGCCTGGCGGTTACCGACTTTGACGTGATCGAACTCAACGAAGCCTTCGCCAGCCAAGGCCTGGCGGTGCTGCGTGAATTGGGCATCGCTGACGACGCGCCCCAGGTCAACCCGAACGGCGGCGCTATCGCCCTCGGCCATCCCCTGGGCATGAGCGGTGCACGGTTGGTGTTGACGGCTTTGCACCAGTTGGAAAAAACCGGTGGCCACAAAGGCCTGGCGACCATGTGTGTGGGCGTCGGCCAAGGCTTGGCCCTGGCGATTGAACGCATCTAATAAGAGAGGACAGCTCCATGACTGATAAGCCCGGTTACCGGCGCCCGCAAGCGGGCACCCAACCTGAGTACCTGCACCCGCCCTACCAGTCGACGAACCTGCGTTCGCCGTCCAAGCCGTTGGTGTTCCTGCCCCATTCGCTGTCGGAAATCACCGGCCCGACCATCGGCGCCGAGCGAGTCAGCGAGAAGGATAACGACCTCACCGCCCAACACGACGGCGAGCCCCTGGGTGAACGCATCATCATTCACGGTCGCGTGCTGGATGAAAACGGCCTGCCGGTGCCGGGCATCCTCGTGGAGATCTGGCAAGCCAACGCTGCCGGTCGCTACAACCACAAGCGCGACCTGCACGACGCGCCGCTGGACCCGAACTTCACCGGCACCGGGCGCACGGTTACCGACGCCGACGGCTGGTACCAGTTCCAGACCATCAAGCCCGGCGCCTACCCATGGGGTAACCACCACAATGCGTGGCGCCCTGCGCATATCCACTTTTCGCTGTTCGGGCCGAGCGTGCTGACGCGCCTCGTCACGCAGATGTATTTCCCCGGCGACCCGCTGCTGGAATACGACCCGATCTACAACTGCGTGCCGGACACCAGCGCCAAAGAGCGCCTGATCGCGCGTTTCGATCTGGAAAAAACCATTCCTTCCTATGCCCTCGGCTACCGCTGGGACATCGTCCTGCGTGGCCGTGACGCCACGCCGATGGAGAAATGAGATGACACTCAATGCGACCACGTCCCACACCGTCGGGCCGTATTACCACATTGGCCTGACCTGGCTGAATCGCGAAGCCCTGGCCAACGCCGACACCCTCGGCGAACGCGTGGCGATCAGCGGGCAGGTGGTGGACGGCAACGGTGATGTCGTCAACGACGCCATGCTCGAAGTCTGGCAGGCCAATGCCGCCGGCAAATACGACCACCCGGAAGATGAGCAGGACAAGGCTGTCGATCCCAACTTCGAAGGTTTTGGCCGCGTACCGGTGGACGCCGAAGGGCGGTTCCGCTTTACCACCATCAAGCCGGGCAGTGTGCCGGGGCTGAAAGGCACCACCCAGGCGCCGCACCTGGTGGTACTGGTGTTTGCCCGCGGTCTGGTGAAGCATTTGCTGACGCGGATCTATTTTGACGGCGAGGCGTTGAACGGGGATGACCCGTTGCTGGCGTGTGTGCCTGCCGAGCGGCGGGGTACCTTGATTGCCAAGACCGATGCGGACGGCGTGTATCAGTGGAATGTGATTTTGCAAGGGACAGATAAGGAAACGGTGTTTTTCGATTATTGAGTCGCTTGTCAGGGCCCCATTGGGGGCAAGCCTCCTCCCACATTTTGATCGCGCTGCCTATCAAATGTGGGAGGGGGCTTGCCCCCGATAGGGCCGGTTCAGGCACTGAGTACTCAAATGTCTGCTTGCGGAACATGGTTGTTGCAAAGTATGTCTAGGCTATAACCGTTCCCACTGAGTGAAAAAACATGACAACAACGACAAGTCACTACACCGGAGAAGAACGCAGCAAACGGATCTTTGCCATCGTCGGCGCTTCCTCCGGCAACCTCGTCGAATGGTTCGACTTCTACGTCTACGCCTTCTGTGCCATTTACTTTGCCCCTGCGTTTTTCCCCTCGGACGACCCTACGGTCCAACTGCTCAACACCGCTGGCGTATTCGCCGCCGGGTTCCTGATGCGACCCATCGGCGGCTGGCTGTTTGGCCGGGTTGCCGATAAGCACGGGCGCAAGAATTCGATGATGATCTCGGTGCTGATGATGTGCGCCGGCTCCCTGGTCATCGCCTTCCTGCCCACCTACAAGGATATCGGCGCCTGGGCGCCGGCCTTGCTGCTGGTGGCGCGGCTGTTCCAAGGCTTGTCGGTGGGGGGTGAATACGGCACCACCGCAACCTACATGAGTGAAGTCGCGCTCAAGGGCCAGCGTGGGTTCTTCGCCTCCTTCCAGTACGTGACCCTGATCGGTGGGCAACTGCTGGCGGTGTCGGTGGTGGTGATCCTGCAACAGATCCTCAGCGAAGAGGAACTGCGCGCCTGGGGCTGGCGCATTCCGTTCGTGATTGGCGCCATCGCGGCGGTGATCTCCCTGCTGCTGCGTCGCAGCCTGAAAGAAACCACCAGCAAAGAAATGCGTGAAGACAAGGACGCCGGCAGCATCGCCGCGCTGTTCCGTGACCACAAGGCCGCGTTTATCACCGTGCTCGGCTACACCGCCGGCGGTTCGCTGATTTTCTACACCTTTACCACCTACATGCAGAAGTACTTGGTGAACACTGCCGGGATGCACGCCAAGACCGCCAGCTACATCATGACCGGCGCGCTGTTCCTGTACATGTGCATGCAGCCGCTGTTCGGCATGCTGGCTGACAAGATCGGCCGGCGTAACTCGATGCTGTGGTTCGGCGCCCTGGGGACCCTGTGCACGGTGCCGATCCTGCTCAGCCTGAAAACCATCAGCAGCCCGTTCCTGGCGTTTGTATTGATCACCCTGGCCTTGGCCATCGTCAGTTTCTACACCTCCATCAGCGGCCTGGTGAAAGCCGAAATGTTCCCGCCACAAGTGCGCGCCCTCGGCGTGGGCCTGGCCTATGCGGTGGCCAACGCGATCTTCGGTGGCTCGGCGGAATACGTAGCCTTGGGCCTCAAGTCCATGGGCATGGAAAACACTTTCTATTGGTACGTCACCGGCATGATGGCGGTGGCGTTCCTGTTCAGCCTGCGCTTGCCAAAACAGGCGGCGTACCTGCACCACGATCTGTAAGGGATGAGTTATGACACTGCGCACGAGCAACCAATTGTTCGACGCTTACTTCACCGCTGACAGCATGGCCGAGGTGTTCTGCGACCAGGGGCGCTTGCAGGGCATGCTGGATTTCGAAGCCGGGTTGGCGCGGGCCGAGGCCCGGGTTGGGTTGATCCCGCAGGCCGCCGTGGCGTCGATTGCCCAGGCGTGCCTGGCATCGCTGTATGACGTGGATGCCCTTGGGGTTGCGATTGCCACCGCGGGTAATTCGGCGATTCCCTTGGTGAAGGCACTGGGCAAGTTGATTGCCGCTGAAGACCCGAGTGCCGAGCGTTATGTGCACCTGGGGGCGACCAGCCAGGACGTGATGGACACCGGCCTGGTTTTGCAGTTGCGGCGCGCGGTGGCACTGATCGAAGCGGACTTGGCGCGCTTGGGCGACGTTCTCGCCGCCCAGGCGCAGCGTTATGCCGCCACACCGCTGGCCGGGCGCACCTGGCTGCAGCACGCGACGCCGGTCACCCTGGGCATGAAGATCGCCGGTTGGCTGGGCGCGGTGACGCGCAGTCGCCAGCGCCTCACGCAACTCAAGCCACGCCTGCTGGTGCTGCAGTTCGGCGGCGCCTCGGGCACCTTGGCCGCGCTCGGCGTCCAGGCCATGCCGGTAGCCGAGGCCCTGGCCGCCGAATTGCAACTGAGCTTGCCGGAGCAACCCTGGCACACCCAGCGTGATCGCCTGGTGGAACTGGCCAGCGTGCTCGGTTTGATCGCCGGCAGCCTCGGCAAGTTGGGACGGGATCTCAGCCTGCTGATGCAGACCGAAGCGGCGGAAGTGTTCGAGCCATCGGCACCGGGCAAAGGTGGCTCGTCAACCATGCCCCACAAACGCAACCCGGTGGGCGCCGCTGTGCTGATCAGCGCCGCTACCCGCGTGCCCGGCCTGGTGGCGACGATGTTCAGTGCCATGCCCCAGGAGCACGAACGCAGCCTGGGCTTGTGGCACGCCGAATGGGAAACCCTGCCGGAAATATGCCGACTGGTCTCCGGCGCCTTGCAACAGGCGTTACTGGTGAGCGAAGGCTTGGAAGTCGACCCCGAGCGCATGACGCACAACCTCGACCTGACCCAGGGCCTGGTGCTGGCCGAAGCCGTCAGCATCGTATTGGCCCAACGCCTGGGCCGCGATACCGCGCACCATCTGTTGGAGCAATGCTGCAAGCGCGCCGTTGCAGAAGGTCGCCACCTGCGTGCGGTACTGGCGGACGAAGCGCAGGTCACTGCCGAACTCTCGGCGGCTGAACTGGACCGCCTGCTCGACCCGGCGCATTACCTGGGCCAGGCCCATACCTGGGTCAGCCGCGCTGTCACCGAACACTTTGCATTGACTGCCTGAGGAGGCCACTGTGGCATTTGTACAACTCGCCGAAGGCGAACTGCATTACCAACTGGACGGGCCTATCGACGCACCGGTACTGGTGCTGTCCAACTCACTGGGCACCGACCTGCACATGTGGGACATCCAGATCCCGGCCTTTACCCAGCATTTTCGCGTACTGCGTTTTGACACCCGCGGGCATGGCAAATCGCTGGTCACCGAGGGGCCCTACAGCATCGAGCAGCTTGGCCACGATGTGATCGCGCTGCTGGATGCGCTGGATATTCAGCGCGCTCATTTTTGCGGGCTATCCATGGGGGGCCTGATCGGCCAATGGCTGGGGATTAACGCAGGCGAGCGTTTGCAGCGCCTGGTGGTGTGCAACACCGCTGCCAGCATCGGCACGCCGGAGATCTGGAACCCACGGATCGAGATGGTCCTGCGCGACGGCGCGGCCGCCATGGTGGCCTTGCGCGATGCATCGATTGCACGCTGGTTCACCGCCGATTTTGCGACGGCCAACCCGCACCAGGCCAAGCAGATCACCGATATGCTTGCCGCGACTTCGCCCCAAGGTTACGCGGCCAACTGTGCCGCCGTGCGTGATGCGGATTTCCGTGAGCAGTTGTCGAAGATCAAGGCGCCCACCCTGGTGATTGCCGGTACCGAAGATGCCGTCACCCCACCGGCCGGTGGTCACTTTATCCAGCACCATGTGCAGGGCGCCGAGTACGCCGAGTTCTACGCCGCGCACCTGTCCAATGTGCAGGCCGGCGCTGCATTCAGTGACCGGGTGATCAAATTCCTGCTGGCCCGCTGAGGCCGCTGTTGTGGCGAGCGGCTTGTTGTGGCGAGCGGGCTTCCTGTGGCGAGCGGGCTTGCCCCGCGTTGGGCTGCGAAGCAGCCCCAATACGGACGCCGAATTATTTCAGACAGACCGTGGCACCTGATTTGGGGCCGCTTCGCGCCCCAACGCGGGGCAAGCCCGCTCGCCACAGGTGATCGAGTTGAAATCTAATTGAACCAGGAGTTTTTTGTGGACGAGAAACAACGTTATGCCGATGGCCTGCAAGTGCGCCGCGAAGTGTTGGGCGATGCGCATGTCGACCGCAGCCTCAACGCCCTGACTGAGTTCAACAGCGAGTTCCAGGAAATGATCACCCGCCACGCCTGGGGTGATATCTGGACCCGCCCCGGCCTGCCACGGCATACCCGCAGCCTGATCACCATTGCCATGCTGATCGGCATGAACCGCAGTGAAGAACTCAAGCTGCACCTGCGCGCCGCCGCCAGCAACGGGGTAACCCGTGCCGAGATCAAGGAAGTGCTGATGCAGAGCGCGATCTACTGCGGGATTCCGGCAGCGAATGCCACGTTTCACCTGGCGGAGTCTGTATGGGATGAGCTGGGTGTCGAGTCGCGGGAGTGATCAGTGGGCGTCGGCATCCCATACCCAATTCCATACGCCCGGCAGATGCACCGGTTCGTTCACATCCTTGACCGTACGCGCCAGCGCCGCGCGTTCCAGCACGGCATGGTCGGTGTAGAACGGTTCGGCGGCGGTCTTGATACCGTTGATCCGCGCGCTGTCCATCAGGATCTGCAGGTACTCCTGCAGATGCCGCGCGGTGTAGCGGTTGATGTCGTGGAAGGTCACGACCACCGGTATCACGCCGTCCACCGTTGGCAGTTCGCCCAGGGCAATACGTTCGCGCACCACTGACAGTTGCCGGTACAGGTTGGCGCGGCGCCGTGGGCTGGCGTTGAAGCCCCAGATCTTGCCGTCGTTGGCGCTCAAGTCGGTCAACAGCACCTGCATGCCATGGCGCTGGTAGGCGGCATAGGTGCGTCGGTCGTAGTTCCAGAATGGTGGGCGGACCAGGGTCGGCGGCGTGCCGGTGATCGCGGCGATGTCGGCTGCGCCCTGGCTGAGGGTGCGTTCCAGCTCTGCATCGCTCAGCCAGCGATGGTTGGTGTGAAAAGCCGTGGCCGTGTGGAACGCCAGGACATGGCCACCCGCGTATTCACGCTCCATGGTCTTGCGGCCCCGCGCACTGCCACCGGAGCGGGCCGCTTCGGTCTGTAGGAAGAACACCGCCTTGATGCCCGGTAACACCGGGTTGTTTGCCAGGTCAGCCAACACTGAGCGGCTCGGGTTGTTGTAGCCCGAGGCGCTGGGCCCGTCATCGAAGGTCAGCAGGAAGCGGATCGGCGCCTGGGCTTGCAGGCGCTGTTCGGTCTGCGGTGTCAGGGCGATGGGCGCACTGATGCAGCCGCCGAGGCTCAAGGCCAGGCTCAGTAGGAGGGAAGCGAGGACGAAGGATTTCATGGTGTGGGCTGGCTCGTCTGGAGGCCGCCATTGAGTGAACTCAGTGGCGGCAGGCGCGCACCATACCGTAAGTACGGCGCCGGTTTACAGCAGACTTATCGGGTAGCTGACGATCAACCGGTTTTCATCGAATTCGTTGTTGCTGTAGTCGCGGCGCATGCTGGAATTGCGCAAGCGCATATTGAGGTTTTTCAACGCGCCGCTCTGCACGGTATAGCCCAGTTCGGTCTCGCGGCCCCATTCCTTGCCGTCGGTGATCGTGCCGGTGTGTACGTTGCTGCCGCTGATATAGCGGTTCATCAGGGTCAGGCCGGGCACGCCGAGGGCGGCGAAGTTGTAGTCGTGACGTACTTGCCAGGACTTCTCTTGGGCGTTGTCGTAGCTGGAGTTGTAGCTGTCGTTGGCCAGGGTGCCGCCGCTGGTGCCGTTGACGCGCATCCACGCGCTGTTGCCGGTGAGTTTTTGTAGGCCGACGTAGAAGGTGTTGCCGCCGTACTTGGCGGAGAACAGACCGGACCAGGTTTTGTTGTCCAGGTCGCCTGCGCGAGCGCTGCCGTCGTCCTTGCCATAGAAGAACCCGAGGTTGGCGCCGAGGGTCCAGTCGCCAATGGGCTGGCTGTGGATCAGGTTGACGAACTGCTGGCGGTAGATGTCCTTGAGCTGGGCGTTCCACAGGCCGATCTGGGTGCGTTTGTCATTGAACAGGTATTCGCCGCCCTGGAAGTTGAAGCGGTCCGAGGTGAACGCGGCTTTGCCGAACATCGACATGTCGCTCATGCTGCTGTCGTCACGCGGGCTGTTGGCGCGGAACTGGCCGCCGTAGAGGGTCAGGCCGTCGATCTCTTTGGAGGTGATCTGCCCGCCACGCAGGGTTTGCGGCAGCGAGCGGCCGTCGTCGGCGCGCAGGATCGGCAGCACCGGCATCCACTCGCCGACCTTCAGTTCGGTCTTGGACATACGCGCCTTGAACGCCACGCCCAGACGCCCGAATTCATCCGCAGGGCGGCCATCGTGGTCCAGCGGCAACAGCTGGGTGCCACCCGTACCGCGTCCGCCATCGAGCTTGAGCGAGTACAAGCCCAGCACATCCACGCCAAACCCTACGGTGCCCTGGGTGAACCCGGATTTGGCGTCGAGAATGAAACTCTGCGTCCACTCCTGTGCACCGCCCTGGGCCTTTGTAGGGTTGGTGTAATTGCGGTTGAAGAAGAAGTTGCGCAGGTTGAGGTTGGCACTGGCGTCTTCCAGGAAACCGTGTTCTTCGGCGGCGACGGGAAGGGCAAGGCTGGCGACAGCGGTAGCCAGCAACAGCTGGCGAGGGTGAAAAGTGCTCATGGCGTTGGACCTGTTGTTATTGGGGGTTATGCAGGTGGCGGCCATGGTGCGGGGCGTTGTGGGGGCGATGAAAGTGGGGCTGGGCGGGTTTTGGGCGATGATCGAACGCAAGTTGCCGGGCGCTGGGGCCCGGCATTTGCGGGTTATCGTTTGGGCAGGTCGAAGTGGGTCCAGGGCACCGCCGGCAGGTAGTGTTGCGCCGCGACGATCAGCGCCACCATCACCACCAGGAACACCACTTGCAGGGGGCTCCAGAAGGCCCAGTGCAAACCGTTCAGCCACGGGTAGCCTTCGCTGAATTTCTGGCTCATCTGACCGATACGCGTCTTGTGCAACAGGTTGATCAGGACCATGCCCGCGTAGGTGAACATGCCCAGCACGCCGAGCATCAAGCCGCAGGCCACCAGCATGATCGCCTGCGGTACCCCGTGGCGAATGACCAGCCAGTAGCCATTGGGGTTGATTCGCTTGGGGATCAGGTACTGGCTCAGCCACACATCCAGAACCCGATAGGTTGAACTCATCCCGGCCCACATTTGGGTGACGCGAAAGCCAACGGCCGCCGGCACGAACGCCATCAGCATGAAAATGACCAGCGACATCCCGTCCATTCTGTCTGGCTTAGCGTGGGCGATGCTCAGGCCAAGCCCCAGGGCGAAGATGGCCCACAGCCGGATAAACACCTGGGTGTAGATCGGCCGGGGCACGAATTTACGCCAGAAGAACAGATCGCTGTGGGGCAGTCGTTCAGCCAACTGCGGGTAACGCCAGGTCAATACTTGCGCCAGGTGCTGGCAGGCGTTCCATTCGTTTTCGCCAAAGCCGTCGATCATGCGTTTGTGTTGCGTGGCCGACATGGGCGTCAGCAGTAGACGCGCCGCCAACGCATCCGGGGATGTGCGCCGCAGATCCTGAGCCTTGTCCTGCAGGTTGGCAAAGAAACTTTCCTGCTCGCAACGCGACACCAATTCGCGCCACATCCACGCCGGTTCCGGGTACACGCCTTTCTCGTCGTCCCAACCGAATGCCTGGCACACGCGCTCGAACAGCGGCACGCTCCATTGGGTGTCATGCAGCAGGTGCAGGACGATGCGCTGCCACTGCTGTTGCAGGTCGAACACCCGTAGCCAGGGCTGGTTGGTGTATTGAGTGAGCTGGGTGATGAACTCGCGCTCGGCCTTTTGCTCCAGCAGTTCCTGCAGGGTGCGGCGGTAGTCTTGCAGCAGCTCGCCGGTCAGCGCTTCGTATTGCCACGGGGTCATGGCCACCTGCTGCCAGGGGGTCAGCCATTCCAGGTGTTGCACGGCCCAACCGACGATGGCACTGCGTTCGCCCGGTGCTTCGAAACAATGGCGCAACAGCCCGGCCTGGAATGCATCGGTGCAGCCCTGTTGCCGAGCCTGCGCCCAGCGTTCATCGAGGTTGTGCGCGTTAAGGCCGCCAAGCAATGCCTGCGCCGCGTCCGGTGTGGGGGCTTCGAGGGGCGCGGGGTTGACGGGGCTGACGTCCATCAGTTCGGCCAGGTCGTTCAGGTTTCCGTAGACCGCTTCGGCCACGGGCGCCTGGACGCGTTCTTCCCCTTCGTTATCCGCCCGCCAGCGTGCTTCACTCAGCGCGTGTTCATAGGCTTCGCGCAGGCGCTGGAAGCCTTGGGCATCGTCGTCCGGGCGGCAGCTTTTGAGCAGCCGCGCATAACTGCGCTTGATGCTGCGCTCGTCGGCGTCATCCGGCAGTTGCAGTACGTTCCAGCAATCCATCGGTATTCCCTCAGCGCCAGAACCCGTTGTCGAGTTGCTCAAGTTGACGGGTCAGTTCGCTGCGGGCATCGCGGATGCGGCGTTCGTCCTGGGTGTCGAGTACCTGCTGGAACTGCGCCGCCCAATGCCCGAGCTGTTCGCGCAGTTCGCCGAGGTTTTCCTGGTAGAGCCGTTCGAGGCGGGCGACGAGCACGGTGTTGACTTGCTGGTCGCGTGGGTGAACCTTCAATTGCGCCAGGGCTTGCAGGCGTTGCTGGATCTCCTGCGGGCTGAGCACGCCGGGGTTGTTCTCGATCACCAGCGAATGCTGCTCGCCGGTCAGCGGGATATTCACCTGGGCTTCCAGCAGGCCGTTGTTGTCGTAGGTGAAGCGCACGTCCAGGGAGACCTCGCCGGCCTTGCGCTTGGGCACAGGAATATCCAGTTGGCCCAGCTCGATGTTGTCTTTGACCAGGCGGCTTTCGCCCTGGTAGATCTTCAGCAGCACGTGGGTCTGGTCATCGCGCAGGGTGACCACGTTTTTGACCCGGCTGACCGGCACGCTGCTGTTGCGTTCGATCAATGGCAGGTAATGGCCGCTTTCGATATAGCCGCCGTACTGGTTCGAGATTTCGATGCCCAGGGTGTAGGGGCACACGTCGGTCAGCACCACTTCTTCGAGGGCGGCGGAGCGCGCCTTGAGCGCGGCCTGGATCGCCGCGCCGTGGGCCACCACCTGGTCGGGATCGAGGCTGATGGAAGGGAAGCGCCCGAACAGGCCAGCGGCGAGCTTACGTACCAGGGGCATGCGCGTGGTACCGCCCACCAGCAGGATTTCATCCAGGTCGCCGACCCGGATCCGCGCGTCGCGCAGGGCGCGTTCGATCGGTGCGCGCAGGCGTTCCAGCAGTGGCGTGTAGAGCTTGGCCAGTTCCTGCTGGGTGATGGTCTTCACCCATTGCTGGCCGTCGACGCGCAGGGCGAATTCGGCGCTGTCATCCTGGCCCAGGGCTTTGCGCACGCGCTCGGCTTCGCGGCGCAGGGCTTGCAGCACAGTGCTGGTGGGCGGGAAACCCGTGGCGTTACGTTGGCTGTCGACAAAGTGTTCGAGCAACAGGGTGTCGAAGTCTTCGCCACCGAGGAAGTTGTCGCCGGCGCTGGCGCGTACTTCCATCACCCCGTCGAACAGCTCGATGATCGACACGTCGAAAGTGCCTCCGCCCAGGTCGAAGACCAGGAACGAGGTTTCTTTATCACGTTGATGCAGGCCGTAGGCCAAGGCCGCGGCGGTCGGTTCGTTGATCAGTTTTTCAACGTTGAGCCCCGCCAGTTCACCGGCGATGCGCGTGGCCTTGCGTTGGCCGTCGCTGAAGTAGGCGGGCACGCTGATCACCGCGTCGGTGACGGTTTGGCCGTAGGTGCGCTCGATGTCTTCCTTGAGGCTTTTGAGCACCAGCGCCGAGAGTTCTTCGGGGCGGAACGAGCGGTCGCCCAGGCGCACTTCGGTGGCGCTGCCCATGTAGCGCTTGAACAACGAGGTCGTCAGGTGCGGGTGGGTGTGCAGGCGCTCTTTGGCGGCCTGGCCTACCAGGACACGGCCTTGGTCATCCAGCCCGACCACGCTTGGGGTCAGCAACTGGCCCAGGGCATTGGGCACCATTTCGGCGGCATCACCGCGCCAGACTGCAGCGAGACTGTTAGTGGTCCCCAGGTCGATTCCTACGATCATTACGACAAGCTCCCTCTGTGGTCTGTAAGAATCTGTGACAGATTTTACCCTGAAAGGTTGAGCGGAAAGCAAGGCGGGAGAGCGTGGGGACGAACGCGATTATTGTGCTGGGCGGGCTTGTTGTGGCGAGCCCGCTCGCCACAAAAACAGTCCGGTCATAGCACGCAAGCACCGATGACCAGGCATAAAAAAACCGCTTCCTGCGAGGGAAGCGGTTTTGTTTTACAGCGCTGCTATCAGAACAACTTCAGCTTCGGCGCTTCTTCTTTCAACGGCTCGTTCTTCGCCGTCTGCTCGTTCCAACCACCGCCGAGGGCCTTGTACAGGTTGACCTCGCTGGTCAGTTGCGCAAGGCGATCGGTGATCAGCGATTGTTCGGCGCTGAACAGTTGGCGCTGAGCGTCGAGGAACGTCAGGTTGCTGTCGACACCGATGCGGTAGCGACGCTCGGCCAGGCGGTAGTAATCCTGGTTGGCCGCGACGAAGCCACGTTGGGCATCCAGTTGCTGCTTGTAGGTCTCACGTGCGGCGAGGCCGTCGGAGACTTCCTGGAAGCCGGTCTGGATCGCCTTCTCGTAGTTGGCCACGTTGATCTCTTTCTGGATCTTCGAGTAGTCCAGGCTTGCGCGCAGGCTACCGGCGTTGAAGATCGGGATGTTGATCTGCGGAGCAAACGACCAGGTACCCGAACCGCCCTTGAACAGGCCGCCCAGGGTCGGGCTTGCGGTACCGGCGCTGGCGGTCAGGCTGATGCTTGGGAAGAACGCTGCACGGGCCGCGCCGATATTGGCGTTAGCCGCCTTGAGGTTGTACTCGGCCTGCACAATGTCGGGACGACGTTGCAACAGGTCCGAAGGCAAACCAGCCGGCACTTCGCTGAGCAGGTCATCCGACAGCGGCTTGCTGGCGAGATTCGCTGGCAGCCCGGTGCCCAGCAGCAGGGTCAGGCTGTTTTCGTCCTGGGCCACCTGGCGGGTGTAGCGTGCCAGTGCCACCCGGGCGTTTTCCACCGAGGTCCGCGCCTGGCTCAGGTCGAGAGCCGAGGCCACGCCAACTTCGTTGCTGCGCGAGGTGAGCTTGAAGCTCTGCTCGTATGCGCCCAGGGTGTCCTGGGTGAGCTTGAGCAGTTCCTTGTCGGCCTGCCAGGTCAGGTAGGCGTTGGCCACGCTGGCCACCAGGCTGATCTGGGTACTGCGCCGGGCCTCTTCGGTGGCGAAGTACTTTTGCAGGGCTTCTTCGCTCAGGCTGCGTACGCGACCGAACAGGTCCAGCTCATAGGAACTGATCCCGAGGCCGGCCGAGTACTGGCTGGCGATAGTCGCTTCGCCGCTCTGCGACAGCTTGGCCGGGGTGCGCGAACGGCTGCCGCTGCCTGTAGCCGACACAGCGGGGAACAGATCAGCACGCTGGATCTGGTACTGCGCGGCATAGGCGTCGATGTTCAGGGCCGCGACACGCAGGTCACGGTTGTTCACCAGCGCGGTCTGGATCAGCTGTTGCAGGGCAGGGTCATGGAAAAACTGCTTCCAGCCCTGCTCGGCAGCGGCCTGGCCCGGCGCCTGGGCCGACGAATACGCCGGCCCTTGTGGGAACTGAGCTGCCACCGGCGCTTCGGGGCGCTGGTAGTCAGGGATCAGCGAGCAGCCACTGAGCACGAATGCCGTGACCGCCAGGGAAAGTAGCGACTTGCTCATTGGCCAGCCTCTTTAGGGGTTTCAGTAGTAACAGTCTTTTTACGCTCGCCAGCAGCGGACACGGTTGCGAAGAACAGTGGCACCCAGAAGATCGCGAGCACAGTTGCGGTGATCATACCGCCAATTACGCCGGTACCGATTGCATGCTGGCTGCCCGAACCCGCGCCCGTGGACACGGCCAGCGGCAGTACGCCGAGCATGAACGCCATGGACGTCATGATAATCGGGCGCAGACGCATGCGGGACGCTTCGATGGCAGCCTCGACGATACCTTTGCCCTGCTCATGAAGCTCCTTGGCGAACTCCACGATCAGGATGGCGTTTTTCGCCGCCAGGCCCACCGTTACCAGCAAGCCCACCTGGAAGAACACGTCGTTGGACAGGCCGCGCAGGCTGGTGGCGATCAGAGCACCGATGACACCCAGCGGTACCACCAGAATCACCGCGATCGGGATCGACCAGCTTTCGTACAGTGCCGCGAGGCACAGGAATACCACCAGCAGCGACAGCGCGTACAACGCAGGTGCCTGGGAGCCGGACAAACGTTCTTCATACGACAAACCGGTCCACGAATAACCAACACCCGCTGGCAGGTCCTTGGCGATACGCTCGACTTCCGCCATCGCGTCACCGGTACTGTAGCCAGGTGCCGGAGTACCGAGGATTTCCATCGCCGCTACACCGTTGTATCGCGAGAGCTTCGGCGAACCGAAGATCCACTTGCCCGACGAGATGGACGACAGCGGCACCATCTTCCCGGAGGTGCTGCGCACGTACCATTTGTCCAGGTCTTCCGGGGACATACGGCTGGCGGCATCGCCTTGTACATACACCTTCTTCACACGACCACGGTCGATGAAGTCGTTGATGTAGCTGCCACCCAAGGCAATTGCCAAGGTCTGCTGGATGTCTGCCAGGCTGATGCCCTGGGCACTGGCTTTCTCGTCATCGACGCTCAGCTCGTACTGCGGCTCATCGTTCACGCCGTTGGGACGCACGCCTGCGAGGATCTTGCTTTGGGCGGCCGCACCGAGGAACTGGTTACGCGCTGCCATCAGCTTGTCGTGGCCGACGCCACCCTGGTCTTGCAGGAACACGTCGAAACCGGTGGCGTTACCCAATTCCAGAACCGAAGGCGGCACGATGGCAAATACCATGGCGTCCTTGAAGGCACCGAAGAAATAGCCCTGGGCACGTTTGGCCACTTCAAACACCGACTGGGTCGCGTCACGCTCGTCCCACGGCTTGAGCATCACGAAGGCGAGGCCCGAACTCTGGCCACGGCCGGCGAAGTTGAAGCCGTTTACGGTAAATACCGACTTCACGGCCTTGCCTTCGCCTGGCTCGCCTTCCTTGTCGTTCAGCAGGAAGGCACGCATATCGTCGATGACTTTTTGTGTGCGTTCAGCCGAAGAGCCGACGGGGGTCTGCACCTGGGCGAAGATCACACCCTGGTCTTCATCGGGCAGGAACGCACTTGGGATACGGGTGAACATCCAGATCATGCCCAGCAGGATCAGCGCATACACCAGGAACGCTGGAACCTTGTGCTTGATCATGGAACCGACGCCGCGCTCGTACTTCTGTACGCCGCTATCGAAGGTGCGGTTGAACCAGCCAAAAAAGCCGCGCTTGGGTTGGCCGTGCTTTTCCGGATCGATCGGCTTGAGCATGGTGGCGCACAAGGCCGGGGTGAAGATCAGGGCAACCAGTACCGACAACGCCATGGCCGAAACGATGGTGATGGAGAACTGTTTGTAGATCACACCGGTGGAGCCGCCGAAGAACGCCATCGGCAACAGGACCGCCGACAGTACCAGGGCAATACCCACCAGGGCGCCCTGGATCTGGCCCATGGATTTGACCGTCGCCTCCTTCGGCGACAGGTGCTCCTCGGCCATGACCCGCTCGACGTTTTCGACCACGACGATGGCATCGTCCACCAGCAGGCCGATGGCCAGGATCATGCCGAACATGGTCAGGGTGTTGATGGTGAAACCGAATGCCGCGAGGATCCCGAAGGTACCCAGCAATACCACCGGTACGGTCATGGTGGTGATGATGGTGGCGCGGAAGTTCTGCAGGAACAGGAACATCACCAGGAACACCAGCACGATCGCTTCGACCAAGGTGTCAACCACACCGGAGATCGATTCGGTTACGACCGGCGTGGTGTCATAAGGCACCACGGCCTTCATGCCAGGCGGGAAGAACGGTTCCAGCGATGCCACGGTGGCGCGGATGGCCTTGCCAGTGTCCAGGGCGTTAGCACCCGCCGCCAGCTTGATTGCCATGCCGGATGCCGGTTTGCCGTTGAACTGCGCACTGATGCTGTAGTTCTGGCCGCCCAGTTCGATACGGGCAACGTCGCCCAGGCGAACCTGAGAGCCGTCGGCGTTCACCTTCATCAGGATCTTGGCGAACTCATCTGCACTTTGCAGGCGTGTCTTGCCAATGATGGTGGCGTTCAGCTGGGTGCCGGGCAGGGCGGGCAGGCCACCCAATTGGCCAGTGGCAACCTGGACGTTCTGGGCCTGGATGGCGTTGCTGACATCCACCGGCGTGAGCTGGTAGTTGTTCAGCTTGGCCGGGTCGAGCCAGATACGCATGGCGTACTGCGAACCGAAGACCTGGAAGTCACCTACACCCGCAGTCCGGGAAATCGGGTCCTGGATGTTGGACACGATGTAGTTGGACAGGTCGTCCTTGGTCATGCTGCCGTCTTCCGACACCAGGCCGATCACCATCAGGAAGTTCTTCACTGACTTGGTTACGCGGATACCCTGCTGCTGCACTTCTTGCGGCAGCAGTGGGGTCGCCAGGTTCAGCTTGTTCTGCACCTGGACCTGGGCGATGTCCGGGTTGGTACCCTGGTTGAACGTCGCAGTGATGGTCATGCTGCCGTCGGAGTTACTGTCCGAGGCGACATAACGCAGGTTGTCGATACCGTTGAGCTGTTGTTCGATGACCTGCACCACGGTGTCCTGCACGGTTTGTGCAGACGCGCCTGGGTAGGTCACCTGGATGTCGATGGCGGTTGGCGCAATGGCCGGGTACTGGTTGATGGGCAGCTTCAGGATCGAAAGTGCCCCGACCAGCATGATCACCAGGGCAATTACCCAGGCGAAAATGGGACGGTCGATAAAAAATTTCGACATGGATTACTCCCCTTTGCCAGCAGCGGCAGCAGGAGCAGCGGTGCCAGCGGGCTGGGCGTTGCCGGCGTCCTTGACCTTGACTTCGATGCCCGGCTTGATGAATTGCAGGCCTTCGGTGATCACACGGTCACCGGCGTTCAAGCCTTTTTCCACCAGCCAGTAGGCACCCGTCGTACGGTTGGCCACCAGTTCACGTTGCTCGACCTTGTTGTCGGCATTGACGATCAGCGCTGTCGGGGTGCCCTTGAGGTCGCGGGTCACGCCTTGCTGCGGCGCCAGGATGGCCTTGCTGTTCACGCCGGCTTGCAACTGGGCATGTACGAACATGCCCGGCAGCAGGGTGTGGTCAGGGTTGGGGAACACCGCGCGCAGGGTCACCGAGCCGGTGGTCTGGTCGACCGACACTTCGGAGAACTCCAATTTACCGTCCAGGCCGTAGCTGCTGCCGTCTTCCAGGGTCAGTTTGACCTTGGCGGCGTTGGCGCCGGCTTTCTCCAACTGGCCGCTTTCCAGGTCGCGGCGCAGTTTCAGCATTTCAGCCGAGGACTGTGTGACGTCGACATAGATCGGGTCCAGTTGCTGGATCACGGCCATGGCATCGGCCTGGCCATTGCTGACCAGCGCGCCCTCGGTCACCGAGGAACGGCCAATACGCCCGGAAATCGGCGCGAACACCTTGGTGTAGCGCACGTTGATCTGGGCGGTTTGAACGTTTGCTTCTGCGGTCATGCGGTTGGCGACAGCGGTGTCGTATTCCTGACGGCTGACGGCTTGTTCGTCGACCAATTGCTTGTAGCGATCCGAGATCGACTTGGTCTGCGTCAGGCTGGCTTGTGCGCTTTTAAGGGTGGCCTCATAGACCGACGGATCGATCTGATAAAGCTGCTGGCCTTCTTTCACATCCCCGCCTTCCTTGAACAGGCGCTTGAGGATGATGCCACTGACCTGAGGGCGAACTTCCGCGATGCGGTAGGCGGTGGTGCGGCCTGGCAGCTCGGACGTCAGGGTGAAGGCTTGCGGTTGAAGGGTGACCACGCCGACCTGAGGAATTTGAGCGGGCGGAGCCGCCTCTTCCTTTTTACATCCGCTGAGCAGCGATGCCAGGGCGACGGCAGTGACCAGAGCGGTAACAGCTGGCTTAAGTTGCATGAAGATCCTCGGGTCAGGCGCGCAGGGTGCGCACAAGAAGTGTGGAAGGGTAAAAAACAGGTTGTGAGTAGATAAGTAGCTTGCTACGCAATATACTTACGTTCATGGTTGTTTGTAAACTCTTGACAGGTTTCGCGCAATGTTGACAAAGCAACGCCCAAAGCCTCGATTCTAGTACGTTCGGCGCCCATGACGGTGTCGTCCCACAATTTATTCAGATGATCGTTACCGCCTATTAAAGCCGCGTTACCGATAGTCTCAAGTATCCCGATTGAGGTTTTACTGCCATGGTTCGTCGCACCAAAGAGGAAGCTCAGGAAACGCGCAACCAGATTCTCCAAGCCGCCGAGCATGCCTTTTACGAGCGCGGTGTTGCGCGGACCACGCTGGCGGATATCGCGGCGTTGGCCGGGGTGACGCGGGGCGCCATCTATTGGCATTTCAGCAATAAGGCCGATTTGTTGCAGGCGATGCTGGAAACCCTGCACGAGCCCCTGGATGAATTGGCGCGCGCCAGTGAAAGCGAGGATGAGGTTGACCCGTTGGGGTGCATGCGCAAGTTGCTGATTCATCTGTTTCATCAAGTGGTTCTGGACCCGAAAACCCGACGCATCAATGAGATTTTGTTTCATAAGTGCGAATTCACCGATGAAATGTGTGACATGCGCCGCCAACGCCAGACCCACACCCTCGAATGCAACCTGCGCATCGGCCTGACACTGCGTAACGCGGTGAACCGCGGGCAACTTCCGGAAAACCTCGACACTGTCCGAGGGGCAGTGTGCCTGCATGCCTACATCGACGGGCTGCTCTGGCAATGGCTGCTGGTGCCTGACAGCTACGCGTTGCATCAGGAGGCAGAGCGTTGGGCCGACATAGGGTTGGATATGCTGCGCCTGAGCCCTAACCTGCGCAATTAAGACAAAATGTGTAATTGCGTCAGATTGTGTCAACAGTAAAGCCTAAGGACAGTCAATCGTCCTTCTGCCTGATTGATGGAGTGACTTTATATACGGGCTGGCGGGCGGTTGATAGGTAGCCGCCTAAGTATTTTGTAGCGATTTTGTTTCGGTTCTGTGAAGCAATGTAGCCAGAACCTGCACGCAGCCAACAATGAGGGAGGGGGCTTGCCCCCGATGGCAGTGGTTCAGTCAACACA
>NZ_JBMDIS010000046.1:0-51544 GCF_057808775.1 Pseudomonas sp. FG86
CCGGCACGGA
This sequence comes from Pseudomonas sp. FG86, assembly GCF_057808775.1. Taxonomy (NCBI): domain Bacteria; kingdom Pseudomonadati; phylum Pseudomonadota; class Gammaproteobacteria; order Pseudomonadales; family Pseudomonadaceae; genus Pseudomonas; species Pseudomonas sp. FG86. The sequence continues at coordinate 11 of NZ_JBMDIS010000046.1, forward strand.
TGCCGGATCCTGCCAAGGTGGTGCGGGCCGCACCACTTATATGGCGGCCACCTCCGGTGCCGGATGCTGTCAGGGTGTTGTGGGCCACAACACTTGCCATGTCGCCGGCACGGATGCCGGATCCTGCCAAGGTGGTGCGGGCCGCACCACTTATATGGCGGCCACCTCCGGTGCCGGATGCTGTCAGGGTGTTGTGGGCCACAACACTTGCCATGTCGCCGGCACGGATGCCGGATCCTGCCAAGGTGGTGCGGGCCGCACCACTTATATGGCGGCCACCTCCGGTGCCGGATGCTGTCAGGGTGTTGTGGGCCACAACACTTGCCGTGTCGCTGGCACGAATGCCGGATCCTGGGCAAGTGATTTGGGCCGAGTCACTTGCGTGGCGGCCGCGGCGTATTTCGGTTCCTGTCAGGGTGTTGCGGGCCGCAACACTTGCTGTGTAGCTGGCACAGATTCCGGTCACGACCGCTTCGCTCTGGGCCGCGTTACCACGATATTCTGGTTGTCCACCTGACATCATGGATGTGTACCCCGATTAGGCTTCAGCAGATGCAGCATTCCGCTGAGTGTGTGTTTTGCGGTTTGTATCGACTCAGGGCTACGCGTCTGCGTTAGCGTCTTCGTCGGCTGCTCTGCGCCCTCTGGCGGGGCTGAAGCGTCTTGACGCTCGGGGCTCGCTTTTGCCTTGTCGTCAGGGTTCCATTGGCTGTTGAAATCGCCGCGAACGGCCATGCCGACGAGCGTCATTAAGTATCCAAGCGGGTTTCGGACCCCTCCCGAGTCACAGCGGTGGACCCATTGTTTGATGAGCGCGGTTTTCAACTCTGCTGGAACCTTTTGCAGCGCCAGGACCGCGTTCTGTTTTTGCTCGACCGGTAGTCGATGCAGTGCACCGAGCAAATCGGCAGCGATGTCGTTTGGTGTGGGCGGTACATGTACAGAGCTTTTACAAACATCTTTGTGTGTATCTGTATACGTACTATATGAGTTCGGATGCCGAACTAAGTCCGAACTCAGTGATTTACGGCTGAGTTCGGCATCCGAACTCTGCTCCAAAGCGATTCGCTCTTCGCCTTTTTCACTGAGTTCGGTATCCGAACTCAGTGGAGATAGAGCTATATTTTGCTGAGTTCGGATTCCGAACTCAGTCGCTTTAAGAACGACTGGAGCCTGCGCTTTGGTCCAGGCCTGGCTATTCATGCGGGATTCGATGATGTCCAGCCTGCTAGGTAAGCGTTGGCCAACATCAGGATCAGCTGCAAATTCCTTCCAGGCAATTTCTGCCACTTCGCGAATCACCTTGGTCTGGTGCTGCATTGACTGCGCGAGTAGCTGCAAGTAGTCCTTGTCGAACTCTATAGCTTCGGCCGGTGTGACCGGTTCGTCGTGAAGCAGGTAGACGTTGCCTTGCACTTGTCCACTCAGATCATTGCGCACCCGTCGCCCCAGGCTAAGCCAACGGGTGAGACGTAAGGTCACTAATGCTTTTGATACAGTTTCACGCGAGGCAGGCCTACCGGGTTGCATACCCAAATATGGCCGCAGTTGGTCATAGGTAGGGAACGCCGTAAGGCCGTCGTCATTGATCAGTAGGCGAAATACCTGCCAGGTGTTTCTTTCAAGCGGGGTTAAGCGATCATCCAAAAGCAATCGGCGAGGAACCGTTTCGTGTGGGTTCCCGCTGAAAATAATTCCGGAGTAGGGGGAAGACCCTTCAATCCCCGGAGGCGCCGACTCTTTTTTCTGAAGCAAATGAGCTTCAAGGTGACCCGAGGCCGAGTCTAAAAGCGTCGACAAGGGAAGCCGAGACAACCTCATAATACAGAGTCACCTTCCACCGATGTCGCTGCAGGCTGTGCAAGTCGTTGAGAAGACACAAGCTGTAGCCTTCTCGGAAGGCCAGGGTTTGCAGGAGGGTAAAGCCCTTCCTTTATCCAGGACTGAATGCGATGCCAGATGATGGCCAGGCTGAGGTTTTCGTGGGTCTCATCTGGGCTAGTATCCTGTGGAGCATTGAGTTCCTCGGCGACCAACATGGCGATGTCCAGCAACGCGAGACTGTCGCCAAGCTCTACCTGATGCTCTTGCATTAGGTGCGTCCATCGGTACCAAAGCTGAGCGTCCATCTCCTCACTGAATTCGCGCCAACGGCCACGACGTGCCGTCACGCCGATCATTAGGCGTTGAAGGGCCACATCCTGCGGAGACAGCCCGAAGAACTGTTGCAGCATTTGAGTGGTCGCGCCAAGTCGCAGCGCACGTTCAATCATGCGCACTTCTTCATCAGAACGCTGCGCGCCTGACAGTAGTTTTTTTACCATGTCCCCATCAATGGTGACGTTGCACCAAGACACGGGAGTGTTAAGCAGCAAGCTCAGTACTGAAGGTTGTTGGAGCTGAGCCAATATCTCTGGCTCCAGGCCCATTTCGATGCAGCGCCGAAGTTGGCCATTACGCATGTGATGAAGCACCTGTGACAGGATTGCTTCATTTATTGGTGTCTTGGACATGACGACTCCCCCTTGTAGAGTCCGTGTGTTAACTGGCTGAATTCGGACCGTTGTTGGCGACTGACTGGATTTCCAGGTCAATCAAACGTCTTGCGAGACGAATAATGCGGAACAGCTTCACTAGAGCGCCGTCGCTGAGACGGCATTCACTTTCAGGGGGCTGATCTTTTGTGTGAGGCTGGCCCAGTAAGATCTGGCCCAGTCCGGCTGCGAACTCAAAGTCAGCCAACGCGTCGATTTGAAGCTTGGGTTGCTGCTGAATCATTTTCAGTACGATGGCCATCGAGCCGCTCAAAGACTGGAGCAGCGTCAAGGTATGTTGGGCTGTGGCAGTAATTTCGACTTCCGCTTCGGGGTGTCGGTAGCTGAACCCGACGCCACCATCGATATCGATAAATTGACCTGGGGCTTTGACCGAGCTGGCTATTTCGCGAGCCAATTGAGCGATGTGCTGACGCAGGGTCGCGGTATTGTCTATTTCGCGTTCGATGTACCAAAGGTCAGAAATGGGATTGAGTCCGCCAGCTTGAACAGGGATGGCCACCAAGGCATTGGAGGCGAAGTCGGGCAAGACCTCACCGTCAAGCGCAGCGAGCTCCCGTTTCATCTTGTCGACTCTGGGAGAAGTCTTCACAGGGCTCGCAACGTGCCCATCGATACGTGCTTGGCGCTCTTGTGGGCTCATTTGCTCCTGCGGAGTTGGGGCCAGTTGCTGTTGCACCCCTTGAGGTGAAGGACTCTCTTTGGAGGGCGTCGTCTTATGTGTGCTGCCCCCCGAAGTAGTAGGGGGTAGTTGTAGAGGGTTCTGATTAGCCTCAATGCCATTGTTCGAAACGTTAAGTTGAGTCCCCCCCTCAAATTGCGATGCAGGGTACTGTGGCAGCTCAAGAACCGGCGTAGACCGGCGCAATTGGTCCTGGTTCTGAGTGATTTCCAACAGTATTTGCTCGTAGCCGAGGTTCAGCGGCTTTTTAAGGTGATCTATCAGTTCGTCCTGAAATCGCTGGAATAGAAATTCTTCAGCGTCGCCCTCAAACTGGGACAGTACATCTTGGAAAAGCGTATCGAAATCAAGGTGCTGCTCCTGCTCTTGATAATTGCGATCCCAGCACTGAAGAGCTGTTTTGCGCAAAGACAGAAGCTTTATGATTCTGTCTACTCCCAGTCCAGAGTACAGCGCGCCTGGAATTGCTGGCAGTAAGTACCGAATGGTGTCGTGCATACGACTCAAGTGAGACGCGGAGACCGGGTAGCCATCCGCTGACAGCCGCCGTGAAAGCTCACGTAATGAGATAGACTCCCCTGCCTCTGTTTCATACAGCGCTCTCGCTTTGTCGACCCCAATAGCCCGCTCAATGAACAGGAGCTGGCCTTGGAGGTCGTTTTCAGCCAAGTGGCCGGTGAGCGAGATGATTTCGCCCCGAACGGCGTCCCAGGGTCGAAATAGGCAGTGAAACTTGAAGTACTTCTCGTCGCCGGTCTCACGATACAACTCGTTTAAAATTGCCAGGCGAGTGTTGCCGCCGTTGCGGATCCGGTACTTATCTTCCCCAGGTTTACGAGTGACGGGAGGTGGCGTATCGAGTCCCCGATTTCGTATCGACTCTTTAATTTCATCGTACTTCGGGTTACGAGTCGTCCTTGGGTTTTCGTCATACGGCAGCGTTTCGTCGAGAGTCAACAGCATGGGGGTATCGACGATGGGGTCGCTCATTCGCGCTGCCACCGGCGACTTCGATTCAAACGCCGGCAGCAACAGCTTATCTTTCATGGTTTGGGCCAAAGACGCTTTCATACTCTGGCTCCTGGCTGCTCATAAGCCGGGCTTGCCGCCAAAAGCTGGTCAATGATTTTCAAAGCACGATCCAGAGCAGCTTCAAGTTCGGCAGTTGTCTCCAGCCGATAAACAATTTCTGAGTTCATCGACCTGGCGTTTTCACGTGCTTCCAACGCGATGCGTTCGCGCATCCCGTCGGGCAGGCGAATAACGAATTTTTCTTCATGCAGACGCTGTGGTTTGTTACTCATGGTGGGCTCCGATGCCTAGGGTAGAAAGTGTGTTCAGCGACGTTTCAACTGATCAGTGAGTTGGGTAGGTAACCCCTTGATGACTAATGAATTGGACGCCTCGTCGTACTCGATCTTGTCCCCTAGCAGATGCGCTTCAAAACTGATGGACAAGCCTTCGGCACGGCCGGTGAACCGACGGAATTGGTTGAGAGTGCGTTTATCCAGGGGGATTTCCGGCGACAGGCCGTAGTCCTTATTGCGGATATGGTCGTAGAACGCCTTGGGGCGATCTTCATCGATCAAGCCTGACAGTTCCTCCAGGCCCATGGGTTCACCGAGCTTGGCCTGGCTGGTGGCGTAGTCCACCAGGGCCTTGGTTTTCTCGCGGGCCGATTCGTCTGGCAGGTCTTCGTTTTCAACGAAGTCGCTGAACGCCTTGAGGAGGGCGCGGGTTTCGCCCGGGCCGTCGACGCCTTCCATGCAGCCAATGAAGTCGCTGAAATACCCCGAGATCTTCTTACCGTTTTTGCCTTTGATGTACGAGATGTACTGCTTGGATTGCTTGTTGTTCTGCCACTCGGACAAGTTGATACGCGCTGCCAGGTGCAACTGGCCAACGTCCAGGTGGCGTGAAGGAGTGACGTCCAGATCGTCAGTAACCACCACGCCTTCACTGTGGTGGAGCAGGGCGACAGTTAGGTAGTCGGTCATGCCTTGCTGGTAATGGGCAAACAGTACGTGGCCACCGGTGGAGAGGTTGGACTCTTCCATCAGCTTTTGCAGATGCTCGACCGCCGTGTGGCTGAAGGCGGTGAAGTCCTGGTCACCTTCAAAGTACTGCTTTAACCAGCCGCTAAACGGGTGCGCGCCGGACTCGGCATGGAAGAAACCCCAGGCCTTGCCTTGTTTGGCGTTATAGCTCTCGTTGAGGTCGGCAAGCATGTTCTCGATGGCGACCGATTCGGATAGCTCCGAATCGCGTGCCTGGAGAACAGCAGGTGTGCCATCGGGTTTTTTGTCGATCAGGTGGACGATGCAATGACGGATAGGCATTAGATTGCCTCCTGCGAGTGTAGGGTTTGAGCTCGATCAGCACGACGAATACGGGCTTTGGCGTTGAGGCCTGAGCGGTAATCGCTTGCGGTTGATGAGGTGTAAATCGATCCAAGGCCAGATTTCGTGAACTTGATATGGCCACCTTGAGTGCGAGACACCGTCCAGCCATTCGCTTCAGCAAACTTCACGAGTACACGAAGGCTCTCGCTTTTTCCGCGTAGGAGATTGGTGGTCATAGCTCTGCATCCCTGTCTGCCAGAACGTTACCGGTCTGGATCGCGATGATTTCAGCCTGATCGCCAGGAAACTTGGTACCGAGCTCATGCAAAAAGTGACGCGTAGCCTCACGTGCTCCAGGCACGCGGAACACCACGCTGCAGTGCTGAACTTCCGCGGGGTGTTGCAGGTGAGACATGACGGCCACTTTCAGCGAGCAGCACTGGAGGTAGCGGGGCACCCAAACCGACCAGAAGTAGCTGGATAGCAAGGCGCCCGCACAGAGCAGTTCAACGGTAATTGTTGCGCTGGGCGTGTTGGTCAGCTCGACGTAGCCGAGCTTCTCAAACTCCAACAGATCCTCACGCATGCTCATTGGGACCACGGTGCTGTGGTCACGAGCAAGGCGGCCGATCGCTTGAGCTAATGCGTCGAGCTCCACCGGGTTGATCCCAGATTTATGGGCATGAGCCACAGCAGAGGCTTCGAACACGGCACCGGCATGGATACTAGGAAATAGCTCGGCGCTACTGTGCATCCGACACCTCCTGAAGCTCCTCGATGTCATAGCTATTGCAAGTAGGGCAAATAAGCTCGTCCACTTCACCGCCGGGTAAGGCTGGAGCGCCACTCACTTGATGTTTCGGGTGGTGGCTATCGCATTGAAGGCACCAGTGAGTGATGCGTACGAGAGTATTCATCGCTGAGGTGTGCTTTTTCATAGTTGAGCCCCTTGCCAGCCGGCGTTGGGACTGAGGTTGGCAAACCGGGTCTGATTGGCGATGAAGGCTGTTCGTACGGTCCCAGTTGGGCCGTTACGCGCCTTGCCGAGAATGATTTCTGCAATGCCTTTGTGTTCGCTCTGAGGGTGGTACACCTCGTCCCGGTAGACGAACATAATCAGGTCCGCGTCCTGTTCAATCGCACCGCTATCACGCAGGTCTGCGTTGATCGGACGCTTATTTGGCCGTCGCTCCAGTTCTCGGTTGAGCTGGGAAAGCGCAACCACCGGGCAATTCATCTCTTTCGCTAGGGCCTTGAGGGACTGGGATATAGCGCTGATCTCGTTGGCCCTGTTTTCCTGACCTGGGCAGCGCATGAGCTGCAGGTAATCGATCAGGATCAAGCTCGGGTGTCCGAAGCGACGAGCTGCTCGACGAGATTTAGCTCTGATTACTGCAGGCGTGAGCGCTGATGAGTCGTCGATGACCAGCCGCTCTCCATAGCCATTAATACGAGAAACCGCTGCAGTCAGCTTCGGCCAATCATCATCATCGAGCTTGCCCTTCAATAGCCTGCCCAGATCGATATGGCCTAGGATGCCCATCAATCGATACATCAGTGCTTTGGCCGGCATTTCCATGCTGAAAACCTGAACTGTACGATCAAGCTTTGCCTGCAGAGCCGTATCTATGAAGTTCAAGGCCAGAGAGGTCTTCCCCATAGACGGGCGCGCGCCGAGGATGATCAGGTCGGCTTCTTGAAAACCCGACGTCAGCTCGTCCAGGTCCTCCAGGCCTGAAGGCAGGCCGGTCACGGTGATATTGCCGTTGAAATGTTCGTCTATTTGTTCGACGACGTTCGTCAGGCATTGGTTGATATTGACGAATTCCGTTGCGCTCTTGCCTTCACCCAGAGCGAACAGTTGCTGTTCAATTGATTCTTGAACATCCTCCGCACTTGCCAACGGGTCTGTCGCCTCGCGAGAGCATTGGTATCCAAGGGACATGAGCTGTCTGAGCCGAGAGCGATTACGCACGATGGATGCGTAATGCTCGATGTTGGCTACAGACGGCGTGTTTTTGGCCAGCTCGCCCAGATAGCTCAGCCCTCCGGCTTCGTCTGGCTCCTCCAACGCGTTGTGGACGGTGACGATGTCGAACGGAATGGACTTGTCAGCAAGGCTTGCCATTGTCCGGAACAGCAACCGATGGTCGTGTCGGAAAAAATCAGAGGCATCCAGTTTGTCTGCGACGAGATCCCAGGTGTTGTTGTCGAGCAGTAGCCCACCTAACACACCTTGTTCAGCCTCTACGGAGTAGGGAGGTGAGAGGTCAAGGTGATTCATTTCCCAGACTCCTGGCCTATCTGAAGAAAACCACTCCCGTTGCGTGCCCCCAGGGCTTTGACCATGTCGACTTCAACCTTCGCTGAATTGATCATGACCTGAGCAACCTCGGCAACCGCTTTGGCCCGTTCGATTTCCATTGGTCTTTCTGGGTCCAGGAGGCTCTCGATCGCGACGAACAGGTGATTACGTAGATCTTCAATCTTGTTCTTCATGTTCAACCTCCCGGATGGTGCGTTTGAGTTTGCCGATAGCGCGTATTGCGGATTTCAGCTCTTCCGGATACCGATGAATGGTGTTCCGACGCATACGTTCTGCTCTCGTCAGCAACTCCAGGTTATTCAGGGCTATATGGGCCTTGTTGCCGTCCTTGAAGCACACGCACATGTTTATAGGGACTGGTCCGTGATGCTCCTCCCAAAGCAGTACATGCACGGCTTTCCAGTCAACGGGTGGGTAACCGGTATCGGTGATTTTCTTCTGCTGATAACCGTCAGGAGTTGTGCGCAGGCTGCCAATAGGCAGCCAGTTCCCCGGTTTATTGCCGGCCTTAAACTGCGTCTGAGTCATACGGCCAGAGGAGGGGAGCCCCTTAAGGCCCTTATTCCATGGGACGGATCCCTTGGGAAAGCGGAATTCTGCGCCCAACTTGCCGTCAAGCCGGCCACAGAGACTACTGCGAAGAAACTCGGCGCTTTTGCTCAAGCCCAGCCGTTTGGCTTTGGCATAGACCTGATAGACGCTGAGCCCCAATTCGGCGGCTAGGACCTGAGTCGGTTCATTGGGATAGCGGGCAATGAGCGAGCGCTCTTCTGCCTCACTCCAAACATGGTGTTTGTGAACCGGGGCAAGCCCAAGTTGGGATCTGGCTTGTTCCAGCGCCGCCATGGCCAAAGGTGAAAGCGAATGAGTTCTCATTGGCTCCCTCCATGCCCAAGGGCTCCTTGTGACTGCTGTCCGACACCACGATGCAGCCTGGCATGCTTGCCCTGGTCCCATCCCGCTTGCAAAGAGCGGGTGTCATGACCTTTGGCTTCGATGGGCTTGATAATGGCTAGCGTTAGTTTTGGATGATGCCATTCCAGGTAGGCTTGGATCTCCAGCGCAGTGTTTTCGTCTATCCCACCTGCAAACTGGTTCACCTTAGAGGCGACGGCATTGAGCCAGCCCTCGGCAAACAGTTGGCCGCGGTGACGTTTGGTTTTCAGTTGGCAGCGCTTCTGCTGGGCAACATGAGCTCGTCGGGCTGCGACAAGCTGGTGATGCAGCGTTGAATAGGTGTGAGCTGCCAGATCGGGTGAAATACCTTTCCCCAAGAACTTGAAGGACCAGCCAAGTAGCGGATTGAAATACGCCAAGTGGCTGCAATCGAAGGCTTGGGAACAGATTGAGGCCAGGTTGTGCAGCCAATCCTGCGGTGCCCGACGGGTTTTGGTACCCACAATGGATTCTTCGATTGTATGGGCAGCGACTTCGGTGTGTTCCAAGTTGTACTGATTCATCAAATGGCGAGCTTGACGAAGTGCAATTTCCACTTCGTTTGGGGCAGCGCCTTGTGACTTGGCCAGCGCCATGAGTTTGGCGACCTTGCTGAGGACTTTTTGCTTGTCCATCATTCACCCCCTTCCTGTTGGAGGCGGGGGGAGAGCGCCTCTGACCACAGGCGAAGTGTTTCTTCCTCATCAGCAGAGAGGTGAGTCCGGGCAAGGCAGTCCGCAACCTTCTGTTTCAGGGCATCAAGGCGGTCTTGAACACTTGACCCATCGTCGTAAGCAATCTCTTGCTCAACAGCTTGCACAACGTCATTACGAAGAGAGAGAACCGTGCTTATCCAAAAAGCACTTGGGCTGGTCCAGCCAATGAGCTTTCGAGTTCTGGCAGGCGACAGGTAATCACGGAGCCTGAGATTGAACTCCCTAGGGGAATAACCATTCCTGAAAACGTCTGCTCGATTAAGCGTCAGCGCTGTTTTAAGAATATCTAGAAGAGGGTCCAAAGCCGTTGGCTCAGGAGCAAAGGGTTCTAAATATGTTTCAGCTACCAGGCGTTTGGCTTCGGCATATCGACTTTGCTGACGGCGTTTGGCTTGGTTTTCGTCGCGGCCGCGCTTTTCCTTCGCGTGCTTAATGTTCGAGTTCACTGACTCGATAAGCTTCGCGGCGTCCTGCAAAAGCTGAAGCTGGTCAACGCTCAACTGAGCGCCAATCCGACCGGGTAATTGGTAACCGCTTGTCAGGGCTCGGATTTCTCGTGCGGTTCCACTGAGCTTGGCTTGCAAGCTGCGCAATTGCTGAGCGCTGTAGTACTTGCCAACCTCTAGGATGAGGTTTGCAGTAATACTGCGGGCGTCGGTAATGGAGGGCTTCGCCATTTCAACGACCCTCCCTCACCAAGTTAGCTACCTTTTCCTCGGTCATGGCCTCGAAGCGGTCACGCCATTCTGGAAAAAGCTCAATGGCCAATTGGCGGATCACGACAAGGGCTGCAGGGGATATGCGGTTGGAAGGCTGTCTGTATTCCAAGCGGTGTACTGGGACGCCCAGGGATGAACTGTTACGAAACACCACTGCGGAGGGGACGACGCATTCCAGAACGTTGATTTCGTCATTGTCCTGGAAAATTTCCCGTACCGACTGCTCGATCATTTGCGCGTCGGTGGTTTGGTCGAGATTGTTGACGACGATCCGCACAGGAGGGATTTTCATGCCCAGGCGCCCATAGGCGCGCAGGCCGTCCAGCATCTGCATGGATCCCCGGCTGAACTCCCGTGCAGCGAGCATATTGGGCGGAAGTGGGGATATGACCAAATCAGAGGCTAGGACCACCATTTCGAGCATTGCCGACCTGGCGCCTTGGGTGTCAATCAGTACCAGGTCGAAATGATCTTTGAAGCCCGGCATCAGGTTGGCGAGTCGCAACCGTCCGTCAGGTGCTTGCAGGATCAGGCTGTTCAGTTGGTTGTTGATGTCGTTGGAAATGACAAGCGACAGGTTTGGTATCGTGGTGCTGGATATGATCTTGGCTGATTCGGTGATATTGAATGCCAGCAGGTCGTAGATGCCTCCTTGAGCTTCATCGACCAATTGGTAATACGAGGAGAGCGAAGGCTGTGCAGGATCTAGGTCGATCATGAGCACGCGCAGGCCTGCATCCGCACAAAAAGCGCCGAGGTTGGCCTCGATGGTAGTTTTGCCTACGCCGCCTTTGGTCGAAACGACCGCAGAGATTTTCATGGTTTGGAGCCTCTAATGTGGGTTCATTAGAGGCTGCGAGGCCACGGAAACAGCTATGTGTAGCGAACACGATCCTGGGCTATGAAGCACTAAAACCAATTGTCTTTTAACCAATTGGTCGTAGGTTCGAATCCCACACGACCCACCATTTTTGAGACCAGTTAACGCTGGAATCAGATCTTAAGATCAGAGGTCAAAAGCCCTGGTCGCGAAAGGCGACTGAAAGGTCGCCTTTTTTTACCGGGGTATAGCGCAGTCCGGTAGCGCGCCTGCTTTGGGAGCAGGATGTCAGGAGTTCGAATCCCCTTACCCCGACCATATTAAAAATCCTCGTATCGAAAGATACGGGGATTTTTTTGCCTGGAATTTTCTAAAATCCAACACAAAGCGAATATGGGAGGGGGCTTGCTCCCGATAGCAGTGTGTCAGCCACTCATTATTCAGCCGACTCACCGTCATCGGGCGCAAGCCCCCGCCCACATTAGCCGAGCCCCATCAGGGACCGTGTTGTCAGTGAAGCTTGAGTCGCGGCTCGGTCCCGCGCCCGATCCTGCTGCCCAGCATCAGCATCGCCGTGCGGAAGACGCCATACAGTGCCATCTGGTGCATGCGGTACAGCGACACATAGAACATCCGCGCCAGCCAGCCTTCGAGCATCACGCTGCCTGTCAGGTTGCCCATCAGGTTACCCACCGCCGAGAAGCGCGACAGCGAGATCAACGAGCCGTAGTCGGTGTACTTGTACGATGGCAGGTCCTTGCCTTCGATCCGCAGCTTCAACGATTTGGCCAGCAATGAAGCCTGCTGGTGCGCGGCCTGGGCGCGTGGCGGCACGTTGCGGTCGGTGCCGGGTTGCGGGCAGGCGGCGCAGTCACCGAAGGCGAAGATGTTTTCATCGCGGGTGGTTTGCAGCGTCGGCAGTACCTGCAGTTGATTGATGCGGTTGGTTTCCAGGCCGTCGATGTCCTTGAGGAAGGCTGGCGCGCGGATGCCGGCGGCCCACACTTTCAGGCTGGCCGGAATCACTTGGCCGCTGCTGGTGATCAGCGCGTCGGCCGTCACTTCGCTGACCGCCGAGTTGGTCAGCACCGTCACGCCAAGCCTCTCCAGGGTCTTATGCACCGGCCCGCCAATCCGCTCCGGCAGGGCGGGCAGCACCCGTGGGCCGGCTTCGATCAAGGTGATATGCATGTTTTCGGGTTTGATGCGATCCAGGCCATAAGCAGCCAGTTCGTGGGCGGCGTTATGCAGTTCGGCCGCCAGTTCGACACCGGTTGCTCCCGCACCGACGATGGCGACGCTGATCTTTTCCACCACGTCGGTTTGCCCGGCATGGGCGCGCAGGTAGTGGTTGAGCAGTTGCTGATGGAAGCGTTCCGCCTGTTTGCGCGTGTCGAGGAACAGACAGTGTTGCGCCGCGCCTTCGGTGCCGAAGTCATTCGTGGTGCTGCCGACCGCGATCACCAGGCTGTCATAGCCCAGCACGCGCGCAGGCACCAGTTCGCGGCCTTCTTCATCGAGGGTCGCCGCCAGCTGGATTTTCTTCTGTTCACGGTCGAGCCCGCTCATGCGCCCCAGTTGGAACTCGAAGTGGTTCCATTTGGCCTGGGCGACGTAGTTGAGTTCGTCTTCCGAAGAGTTCAGCGAGCCGGCGGCCACTTCATGCAGCAAGGGCTTCCAGATATGGGTCAGGTTGGTATCCACCAGCGTGATGCTGGCGGTGCCGCGTTTTCCCAGAGTCTTACCCAGGCGGGTAGCCAACTCCAGGCCGCCGGCGCCGCCGCCGACGATAATAATACGATGGGTCATGGGGATATCTCGCAAGGCTAAAAGAAATCGGAGCAGTTACCCCCGCGAGCGCCAGGCAGCTCATAGCGTCAGGTAACTCAAAAGGCGGCTCAGCAGGCCGAGCCCAATCACCGCCACCAGCACCACCACAAGGAGCAGCCATGGCCGGAAAGGCTTGCGCTCGACTTGGTTCTGGGAGAGTTGCAGGTACTCTTCGACATGCTGTTGGTCATCGGGGTTCAGGCGGCTGGTCATAAAGGCCTCGTCAGGTAGACGTTGCAGAAGGGCGCCACGTTACAGTCGGTGGGTGGGCGCAAACGCTATAAGCGTAGCCTGTGCCCGTGTCACAGGCTGATGCCCACGTCGAACACTATGCTGCGGCCCAGGTTGTTGCGCAAGAAATCCGGCGCGTCCGGGTGGGCGAACAGCACCCGTGCAAACGTCGGCCCCACCAGTGACAGCGAGCGCCAGCCCTGGCGCAGGTACTCGGTGGGCGGCGGGAAGTGACTGTTGAGGTCCAGGACTTCGCGCTTGAGGCTGGCAAACGCGACGATATCCAACTCGCCCAGGTCCATCCCGCGCTCTTTGTAGTTGTGCGCTTTTTTGCGCAGGGTCGGCGCCAGGCGCAACAGGAACTCATGGGCCGGAATTCGTCGCGGCTTGGCTTCGCGCCGAACCAGTTGGCTCAGGGAGAACGCACTGCGCCGACGCAACAGTTCATCGCGCCATTCGTCGTTCAGGCGCCGCCCCTCATCCAGTACGAAGAACACCTCGAAACTGGCGTCGCGAAACAATACGTCCGGAGGCTCCTGCCCGGCGGCGTGAAACTCTTCGGCGCGGTACGGCACATTCAAGCCTTGCAGCAGGCGTTGGCAGACCCAACGCTCACGCTCCCATTTGCGGGCATTGGACAGGAACGCGTTGGCTTGTTCGGCCGCTACGGTGAGCAGGCGCAAATAATCTGAGTCATCCATGCATGCAGCTTAGCGTCCAAATGATGACGGCAGGAAGTCCCGCCGCAAAAGCTCGGTGTAGACTGGCCACTTGTCCGTTCTCCCTAGCATGAGGTGTGCAGTGAAGTTTTTTGCCGTGCTGTTGCTGAGCCTGTTGCCTGTCTGGGCCCAGGCCGTTGAGGTGGGCGAGCGCGTGGCGCCCTGGACCCTGTTGGATCAGTTCGATCAGGCCTACACCCTGGATGACCAGGCGCAGATCCTGTTGGTCGCCCGCAGCATGGACGCCGCCAAGCAGGTGGACGCGGCTTTGCAAGGCCAGCCCAAAGGTTATCTCGAGGCGCGCCACGCGGTGTTTGTCGCAGACATCCAGCGCATGCCTCGGCTGGTCGCCAAGTTGTTCGCAGTGCCGGCGATGCAAGCCTACAACTATCGGGTGATGCTCGACCGGGACGCCCGTATTGCTCCGCGCTATCCCGCGCCCGCGGATAAAGTGCTCTGGCTGCAACTGGATAACGGCAAGTTGATTGCTCAACACGAGTACAGCTCGGCCGCGGAACTGCGCCAAGCCCTGGAACAGGTCAAGCCGTGATCAGTGCGGCAGTGCTGGCGCCGGCAACCCTCGGCATCGGCTGGTTGCTGTATGCGCCTGTGCTGTTGTGGGCGATCCTGCGTTCGCCGTGGGTCGAGCTGTTCGCCGATCGGCGGCGTCAGCATTTGCTGTTTGGCACGGTGTTCGCGCTGTTCATGTTATGGCTGGTGCGGCGGGATTTCGACACCGGCGTCTCCTACCACTTTATCGGCATGACCGCCGTTACTCTGTTGCTCGATTGGCCGTTGGCAATTGTCGGCGGGTTTGCCGCCCAGTTGGGCTTGATGCTGTTGGGGCGCCAGGACCTGGCGGCGGTAGGCATCAACGGCCTGCTGCTGGTTGTGCTGCCCGTGCTGGTCACCGAAGCCTGCGCGTTGCTGGTGGAGCGAGCGCAGCCACGCAATCCCTTCGTGTATATCTTCTGTTCCGGTTTTTTTGCCGCTGCGTTGTCAGCCTTGCTCTGCCTGCTGGTGGGGCTGGGGTTGTTGTGGTTCGACGGGCGTTTTGCAATGCCGGAATGGCTGGAGGATTTTGTCGGTTACCTGTGGCTGATCATCTTTCCAGAAGCCTTTATCAACGGCATGGTGATCAGCGCGCTGGTGGTGTTTTGCCCGGAATGGCTGGAGACATTCAATCGCACCCGCTACCTCTCGGCACCCTGGAAGGACGACGATTCGCAGACTTGACCCAGGTCAAATCGCTCGCAGCGGGGCAGGCCCATGCTTTGCGAAACTTTTCCTGAGCAAGGCGGGAGTACAAATCATGAGTGTGTATGAGTGGGCACGGCAGGAGTTGCGCAGAAGCCAGGACGCGGCGCAGGAAATCGGTTTTGACCCAGGCTTGACCCTGCGCGCGATGCTCAGCGCCGTGGTGCAGCAGAGCAAGGGTGTGCGCAGTTTCGAAGACCTGGCCGACGAGTTGCAATACCTTGCAGAGAACCTCGACGACCAGCAGGAATATGCCTTTATGCGGCCTTAATGGCGCGGCGGTAGGTCTTCGGAAAACAGCTCGTCTTCGGCGTCCGGCGCCACGGGGATCTTGTGTTCCTCAGCGGCCCAGGCGCCCAGGTCGATGAGCTTGCAACGGTCCGAGCAGAACGGCCGGTTGAGGTTGGTCGCTTTCCATTCCACGGGTGCGCCGCAGGTTGGGCATTCGACGGTCAAGGGTTGGCTCATGATCGGCCTCCACGCAAAGTAAGGTAAAAGTGGTGCAGTCGCTCGACCTCGCTGTGCAGCCAGGCGAGGTCTCGGTCATTGACCAGTACGTCATCGGCATGCTTCAGGCGGTCTTCGCGGCTGGACTGGGCCTTGAGAATCGCCTGCACCTGTTGTTCGCTGATGCCGTCGCGCAGCAGGGTACGCTGAATCTGCAGGGATTGCGGCACATCGATCACCAGGATGCGCTGGGTCATGTGGTACTGGCCGGATTCGATCAGCAGCGGTGACACCAGGATCGCATACGGCGAGCGGGCGCGGGCCAAGTGATTGCGAATCTCCTCGCCAATCAATGGGTGCAGCAAGGCTTCCAGCCAGCGGCGTTCTTCGGGGACTTCAAAGATCAGCTTGCGCAGCGCGGCGCGGTCCAGTTGGCCGTCGCGCTGCAGCACGCCGGCACCAAAGTGTTCGGCGATGCGGGCGAGCGCCGGACGGCCAGGCTCGACCACCCAACGGGCGGCGTGGTCGGCATCCACCAGGTCGACGCCCAGGTCGACAAAGTGCTGGGCCGCAGCGCTTTTGCCGCTGCCGATACCGCCAGTGAGGCCAAGGATCCAAGGTGTTGCAACAGAAGTGGTCATCTGAAACCGACAGACTGCAAATAGAAGTCGGTTATTTGACCACCCCAGAGCACGGCAATCCAGCCGGCAATTGCCAGATAGGGACCAAACGGCATCGGTGCCGAGATCTCAGCCTTGCGCAAGCGCATCAGAATCAGCCCTACGATCACGCCCACCAGCGAAGACATCAGTAGCGTCATCGGCAGAATCTGCCAGCCGCCCCAGGCGCCAAGCAGCGCCAATAACTTGAAGTCGCCATGGCCCATGCCGTCCTTGCCGGTCACCAGTTTGAACAGCCAGAACACTGTCCACAGACTTAGGTAGCCGATCACCGCGCCCCACAGTGCGTCCGGCAGTGCAGTCAGCAGGTCGGCGCTGTTGATGATCAGCCCCAGCCACAGCAGCGGCAGGACCAGGATATCGGGTAGCAGTTGGTGATCCACATCGATCAGGCTCATTGCCAGCAGCCCCCAGCTCAACAGCATGACTGCCCCGGCTTGCCAGCCAAAGCCAAAATGCCAGGCCACCATGGCCGAGATCAGCCCGCAGGCCAGTTCAGTGATGGGGTAGCGTGCACTGATCGGCTGCTGACAATGGGCACAACGCCCCCGGAGCATGAGGTAGCTGAGCAGCGGGATATTCTCCCACGGGCGAATCGGGTGATTGCAGTGCGGGCAGCAGGAGTTGGGGTGCATCAGGTTGTAGGTGGGCCCGGCGGGGTCGGCGGGCATGCCGAGCACTTCTAGGGCTTGTGCGCGCCATTCCCGCTCAAGCATTTTCGGCAGGCGCCATACCAGTACATTGAGGAAGCTACCGATGATCAGCCCCAGCACCAGCGCCACTGCGACAAACGCCCATGGCTGCTCAGTCAGCAGCAGGTTCAAAACGCTGTACCGAGTTGGAAGACCGGCAGGTACATCGCAATCACCAGCGCCCCGACAATGCCCCCCAGCACCACCATTATCAGCGGCTCCATCAGGCTGGTGAGGTTGTCGACCAGGTTGTCGACTTCCGATTCATAGTGGTTCGCGACTTTTTCCAGCATGCGCTCGAGTGTGCCCGACTCCTCGCCGATGGCCGTCATCTGAATTGCCATGCCTGGAAAGAGACCGCTGGCGGCCATGGATTGGTTCAACTGCATGCCTGTGGATACCTCATGACGCATATGTTTGATCGCCTGCTTGTACGGCCCGTTGCCGACGGCACCTGCCACTGAATCCAATGCCTGTACCAGCGGCACCCCAGCCGCGAACGTGGTGGAAAGCGTGCGGGCATAGCGTGCCACGGCCGATTTCTTCAGCAGTGTGCCTGCCAAGGGGGCTTTCAACAAACCCGTATCCAGCCCCTGACGAAAGCCAGGGGCTACGCGATAGGCGTGGCGCAGCGCGAAAAAACCGGCCCCGAGGCCAAGCGCCAGAGCCCACCAGGCTTGCTGCATGAACGTGGACAGGCCGATGACGTGCAGGGTAAAACCGGGCAACTGGCCGTCGACTCCGGCGAACAGGTTCTGAAACTGCGGCACCACGTGGATCAGCAGGATGCTGCTGACCAGACTCGCCACCACCAGGACGGCGATCGGGTAGGTCATGGCTTTCTTGATTCGCGCCTTTAGCTGCTCACTCTTTTCCAGGTGAGTGGCAACGCGTTCCAGCAGCGTTTCCAATGCCCCGGCCTGTTCGCCGGCGGCAATCAGGTTGCAGTACAGGTCATCGAAATAGCGTGGCTGTTTGCGCAGCGCGGTCGCCAGTGCGGTGCCGGCGGCGATGTCCTGCTTCAACCCCTTGAGCAGTTCCTGCATCGGCCGGCTCTCGAAGCCGTCGCTGATGATGTCGAAGGCTTGCAGCAGAGGAACGCCGGCTTTCAGCAAGGTCGCCAACTGGCGGGTGAGCAGGGCGATGTCAGTGGGTTTGATCGGCGCGGCGAGGCAGGCCAGGCCGGGGAATTGCCTGCGCACGCGGCTGGGGCGGATCCCTTGCTGGCGCAGCTTGGCCTTGATCAGGGCGAGGTTGTGGCCCGTGGTGTGCCCGGACACCCTGCGCCCTTGGCGGTTGGTGCCTTCCCAGGCGTAGGTCCTTGAAGCGTTGTCCATGTCCATTTCCGCACCCAGTTCGTCGAAGTTTTATAGCTTAGTCAGGTGACAAATTCGGGCGGCCTGGTGTTGCACGATAAAATGTCAGAATGTGCGTCTTGTGCGCGATGGGCCGCTCGCGGGTGAGTACACTGGCGCGGCTGTGAAATACGGGGTGCAGGACGCGCCTTGTCATGGGTTCTATTCTGGAGAGTGAATGTGATGCGTCAGAAAGGCTTTACCTTGATCGAGTTGTTGATCGTCGTGGCAATCATCGGCATTTTGGCCACCATCGGCTTGCCCATGTACACCACGCACCAGGCCAAGGCCAAGTTCACCGCGGGGCTGGCTGAGATCACCGCGTTGAAAGCCGGCTACGAGGATGTTTTCAACCAAGGCACCGAGCCGAAGCTGGAACTGGTCGGCGGCACCAGCCCGACCGCCAACTGCAAGATCGACGTGGCCGGGGATGTCGCCACCGGTAACGGTTCCATCAGTTGCGAAATACTCGATGCCCCGGCGCCGGTGCTGGGCAAGACCATCACCCTGACGCGCAGCGCCACCGCCGGCTGGAAGTGCGTGACCACCGCTGAGGCGAAATACGCCGCCAAGGGTTGTGATGCCAGCGGTGCTTAACGTCAAGCCCCGCACATGGATGTAAAGGTGGCCAATGTCGTTATCCCTGCAGCAGCGCGGCAATGTTTTCCTGGTGGCAGCGGTGTGCCTGTTGGTGCTGGGCATCTGTGCCCCCTTCAGTGGGCACGACCTGCAACGAGGGGTGCAGATTGCCCTGGGATTGTGTGCGGTGCTGTATGGGCTGTCGGTTTCTCCGATTGAGCGGCTGGTGGATCGGCCCACCGCCATAGGCCTGGTGCTGATTATCGGGCTGGGCCTGCTGTCTTCGGCCCTGGCCCACCAGCCACTCTGGGCATTCACCGAGGTGGCGCTGTTTATCGTCTGTGGGGCGATTGCGCTTGCATTTGCCTTGCTTCGGCGCCACGGCGGTGAGCCTTTGGACCGCGTCCTGGTGCTGGTCGTGGTGCTGTTGTGCCTGATCAAATCGATCCAGTATCTGCATGCTGGCCTGCTGGCTATTACCAGTGGTCAACGGTTACTGGACCCTGACCTGCTCCTGTCAGGTTTTGCCAATAAGCGTTTCTACGGTCAATTCCAAACCTTCACTCTGCCGTTGCTGGCCCTTCCCCTGCTGCTGCCCGGCGTCAGCCGTCCCGTACGAAGTGCGGTGTTGGCGTTGTTGTGTGTCTGGTGGTTGATCGCAATCAGCGGCGGCACACGTGGCACGTGGCTTGGCATGGCGATGGCAAGTGGGGTGCTGGCAGTGCTGGGGCCTTGGGGGCGGCGCTGGCTGGCCTGGCAGTGGGTGGCACTGTGCGGTGGGCTATTGCTGTATTGGCTCTTGTTCACGGTGCTGGTGGGGTACCTGGGCATCGAAGTTTCCCAGGCGGCAGCCGATCGCCTGACCACCTCTCTGTCGGGGCGCGGCCCGATCTGGTGGCAAGCGTGGCACATGCTGGTCGAGCATCCATGGTTGGGTTTTGGGCCGATGCATTTCGCCGATATTGCCAACAACATTGCTGCCCACCCCCATCAGGCGATCCTGCAATGGGCCAGTGAATGGGGCATGCCATCGGCCCTATGCGTGGCAATTCTGGCGTGGCGGGCGAGTTGGGCCACCGTTGGCGTACTCCGTGAACGGGCGCAATTTGCAACGTGTGCCGACCTGCTGCGCACCTGCCTGTTTGCGTCGCTGATCGGCGCGCTGACGCAGTCCATGGTGGATGGTGTGATCGTGATGCCTAACTCGCAGGTGTGGTTGGCGCTGGTGGTGGGCTGGCTGATGGCGTTGCATGCCTGGCGCACCCCGGCAACGCCCGCATTGCCCCTGGCCTGGGGCGCCTGGAACGTGGCGAGTGTGTTGGCCGTTGGTCTGCTGGTGTGGGTGGCCGTGCGTGACCTGCCGCATCTCCAGCAAGCGCAGCAGCGCTATCTGGATACCCGTGGCGGGTACCTGCAACCGCGCTTCTGGGCTCAGGGCGTGATTGCCCTCTCACCGCCGTAAGTTGCCGGACGCCCGATGCGGTGCTAGCTTTAGCCCACCGCCCGTGTAGCTCAGCCGGTAGAGCAGCGCACTCGTAACGCGAAGGTCGCAGGTTCGATTCCTGTCTCGGGCAAAAAGGCAACAGTGTTTCAAAGGCAACGTTTTCAGATGATCCCAGAATGGTTCTGAAGGCCAGACGAGCCGGCATTCGTGCCTGTTCTTTTGTATCTGCGCAACCTTGATGACCCAGATGCATCCCCATTCCTCGATCTAAGAGAACAACATGACCACGACTGAGATGACCCAGGAAGTTCGGCACCAAGCAGCCCTCGACAAGTACATCGGGGAATCGCCGCAGCTTAAAGAAGAGATCAAGGACCTGAGCGCTGAAGATCAGCGTGACCAGATCCAGTGGGCATTCGAGGACGAGGCCGAGAGCCAGGGCTTGCAGCCTTGGGAGCTGACCCTCAAGTACACCTCGACACCGGAAGAGTTCGAAGCGGCACGGCTGGCCCTGCACAAGGAAGCGGCCGAGGTGCTGGGTGTCGAGTGGGAAGAGTACTGCGAGATGAATGACCTGGTGGTTTAAGCGCTTGCTTGTGTAGGAGCGAGCTTGCTCGCGAAAATCGCTAACGATGACGCGGGCTGCCTGGTACCCTGCGGCGTTCTCAGGTTTTTCGCGAACAAGCTCGCTCCTACAGTTAAGGTGCTCAAATACTGAGGCGCATCGACAAATCCACCGCCTTCACATCCTTGGTCATCGCGCCGATGGAGATGTAATCCACTCCGGTTTCTGCGATGGGCAGCAGGGTGTTTTCATTGATCCCGCCGCTGGCTTCCAGCTTGGCCTTGCCGCCATTCAGGCGCACGGCTTCGCGCATGTCATCCAGGCTCAGTTCATCGAGCATGATGATATCGGCGCCCGCCGCCAGGGCGTCGCGCAATTCGTCCAGGCTTTCCACTTCGATTTCCACCGGCTTGCCTGGGGCGATCTGGTGCGCGGCGTTAATGGCCTGGGCAATGCCTCCGCAGGCCGCGATATGGTTTTCCTTGATCAGAAAGGCGTCATACAAGCCAATACGGTGGTTGTGGCAGCCCCCGCAGGTCACGGCGTACTTCTGCGCCAGGCGCAGGCCGGGAAGCGTCTTGCGCGTGTCGAGCAGCTTGACCTGGGTGCTGGCGACAAAATCGGCGAGGTACTGGGCCCGAGTGGCTACGCCTGACAACAACTGCAGAAAATTCAACGCACAACGCTCGCCGCTGAGCAGCGAGCGCGCCGGGCCTTCAAGGTGGAACAGCGCCTGGTTGGGGCTCACGCGTTCACCGTCGGCGACTTGCCAATGCACGGCGACCCGCGGGTCCAGCTGGCGGAACACCGCGTCTACCCAAGCGGTACCACTGATCACCGCCGCATCGCGCGTGATGATCGTGGCCTTGGCCAGCCGTTCGGCCGGGATCAACTGTGCGGTGATGTCGCCACTGCCGATGTCTTCCAGCAGTGCGCGGCGCACATTGGCTTCGATTTCGGCGGTGAGGTCGGCAAGACGGAGGTTCGGCATAACAGGCTCCACAAACAAAGTGCCCCGATTATAGGGGCAGCGCGCGTTTGAACCCAGCCACCTGCTCATTTACACGCCAATGACAGAGTTTGCTGGCGCAACGGCCCTCATTTGCAAGATAATCTCGCGCCTTGCAATTGGCGTCATAGCTTTGACGTACTGGTGATAACCGGAAAACCGCAGTGCCCAGCCGGCCCTGTACCCGATCGTTCCCCAACCCACACCGCCGTTTCAGGAGGCCAGGATGCACAATGACGGAAAGGTGGTGCCTATTCACAAGGCACAGGCCACGCCATCGCCGCTCGCTCGCCTGCCGGTGGTATTGCTGCAGGTTCGCGACAAGTCCGCGCAACAATTGCAGCAGGGCTTGCAGGAACTGTTCGATAACGCCGACGACACCCTGTTCGAAATGGCCGACAAGGCCCGCAACAACATCGATCACCATATTTTCTTTGAAGCCATGCGCGACTTGCGCCTCAAGCGCAAGAATTTCGAACGGGTGTTCATGGAGCAACTGTTCGAGGCCTTTGCCAACCTGGGCCAGGCTGGGCGCGGTGACCTGCAGTTGGTTCCGGTGGTTTCCTACGATACGGCGTCAGGCACCTCCAGCGATGACCGGGAAAAAACCGTGGCGTTGGAGGCCATGCTGGTTCGCGTGCGCCATCGCGATGGCTTGGCCCTGGGGCAATTGACCGCGCGCCTGAATGCATTGCTGGATAAGCACCTGGATGAGCGTGAGAACCCCCTGGGGCCGGCGTTGTTGTGTGAGTTCTTCCTGCGGGCAGGGCGCAGCCTCGGGGTGGAAATCCGCGTCAAGCTGATCATGCTCAAGCTATTTGAAAAGTACGTCCTCAGCGACGCCGACTACCTGTACGGCGAGGCCAATCAGTTGCTGGTTGCCACGGGGGTGCTGCCCGAGCTCAAGGCTGTGCCGTCGCGGCGCCTCGGCGGGCGGGCGACACGCGAGCATCCGCGTGAAGACAATGTGCCGACGTCCGATCAACCGGTCGACGAAAACGGCCAGCAAGCCTTTGCCGCCCTGCAGGAACTGCTGGCGGCCGTACGTGGCAGCGTGGCGCCCACCCTCGAAGCCAGTGCCGAACCTCAGCCGATTGCCACCCGTGACCTGTTGCGCCTGCTGTCGCACTTGCAGCAATACGTACCGGAGCCGGACGTCGAGGACGACTTCGACTTGCGCAACCAGCTTGAACAGCTGTTGACCCGGGTCAGTGTCAAGAGTGGCAAGTCCCGCGTGGTGGAGGATGCCGACGAAGACGTGATCAACCTGATCGCCCTGCTGTTCGAGTTCATGCTCAATGACCATGGCGTGCCTGACGCCTTCAAGGCCTTGATCGCACGCTTGCAGATTCCCTTGCTGAAAGTGGCGGTGCTGGATAAGAGTTTTTTCAGTCGCCCCAGCCACCCGGCCCGTCGGCTGCTCAATGAAATCGCGGCCATGGCCATGACCTGGAACCCGTGCGATGAGTATCAGCGCGACAGCCTGTACGTGCGCATCGAGCAGGTGGTACAGCGTTTGTTGAACGAGTTTGTCGAGGATCCGGCGATTTTTACCCAGCTTTTGACGGAGTTCTGCGCGTTTACCGCGAACGAGCGGCGCCGCAGTGAGCTGATCGAACAGCACACCCGTGACGCTGAAGCCGGGCACCTGCGTACCGAAGAGGCTCGCCAGCGCGTGGCGGATGTGCTGAACCGCCGGCTGCTGGGCAAAGTGCTGCCGCGCGCGGTGGTGCAGTTTCTCCAGCAGGCCTGGAGCCAGGTACTGTTGCTGGCCAGCCTCAAGCACGGCGAAGAGTCGGTGCAATGGCAGGCGGGGTTGCGGACCATGGACGAGTTGATCTGGAGTGTGAGCCTGCAGCAAGATACCGAGGCCGGGCGGCATTTACTGGAGCAACTACCGGGCTTGCTCAAAGCGTTGCGCGATGGCTTGACCAGCGCGGCGTTCGATCCTTTCAGTACGCGTGAGTTTTTTGTGCGGTTGCAGGCCCTGCATATTCAGCCGGGTGAGGGCGTCGAGACCCTGGTCGAAGTCAGCCAGCCGTTTGTGCTCAGCCCGGGCCTGCCCGACACCGCCGAGGACCTGCCGCTGGACGATCCCGCGCGGCTCAAGGTCCAGCAACTGCGTGTCGGAGGTTGGGTCGAGTTCCAGGCGCTTGAAGAACCCCCCCTGCGCTGCAAGCTTACGGCGATCATGGCACCGTCCAACCGCTACATTTTCGTCAACCGCATGGGGCTCAAGGTCTTGGAGAAAAGCGTCGGCCAACTGGCGCTGGCGTTCAAGCGTGGCACCTTGCGCCTGCTGGACGATGGCCTGTTGTTCGACCGCGCGCTGGCAGCGGTGACGAACACATTGCGTCAACTCAATCGCGGCAAGTGATCGCACCCACCGGGTGGAACGCGGCATACTGGTCACACTTCGTCACGTTCAAGGATCCTGTATGCAGTTGGACCCCACCAGCGGCTGGTGCCAGGGCATTGCGCATTGCCCTTCGCCCAACTTCAACGAGCGCCCCACCGGCGAAATCTCACTGTTGGTGGTGCATAACATCAGCCTGCCGCCAGCGCAGTTCGCGACCGGCAAGGTGCAGGCGTTTTTCCAGAATCGCCTGGATGTCACGGAACATCCCTACTTTGAAGGGATTGCCGACTTACGGGTGTCTGCGCATTTTCTGATTGAGCGCGACGGCACGGTGACGCAGTTTGTATCGTGCCTCGACCGGGCCTGGCATGCCGGGGTTTCGTGCTTCGATGGGCGTGAGACCTGCAATGACTTTTCCCTTGGTATCGAACTGGAAGGTACGGATGACTTGCCGTTCACGGATGCGCAGTATGCGTCGCTGATCGACCTGACGCGCCAGCTGCTGGTGGCTTACCCCGACATTACCCGTCAGCGTATTTGTGGCCACAGTGATATCGCGCCGGGGCGCAAGACCGACCCTGGCCCCGCTTTTGATTGGGTACGCTTTCGTAGCGCCCTGCAGGATGGAGGACACGCACAATGAGTTTCCTGGTATTGGTGCTGGCCGTGTGGATCGAGAAATTCTCGGCCTTGCGCCAGCGGTTGCAGCGTGATGGCGGCTGGTTACGCGAGCTGGCCAAGTTGGAGGCGAGCCCGCGCATGGGCAAGCAGCCGTGGCTGATCCTGGCGCTGCTGGTGTTGTTGCCGGTGGCCTTGCTGGCCTTGCTGCTGCTGGTACTGGAGCCGGTGGCCTACGGCCTGTTGGCGTTGCCGGTGCACCTGTTGGTGGTGATCTACAGCCTGGGGCGGGGGGATCTGCTCGCCGGCCTCGGACCGTTTCGCGATGCGTGGCGCCGGGGCGACTTGCAGGCCGCCGAGCATGTGGCCGAGCGAGACCTGAAGATCGCAGCGGACAGCGGGGAACAACTGCTGGAACGGGTTCAGGGCCATCTTCTATGGCAGGCCTACCAGAGTTTCTTCGCGGTGATCTTCTGGTACTTCCTGCTGGGCCCTGTCGCGGCCCTGGCTTATCGCCTGCTGGCACTGGCCAGTGGGCACAGCCAGAACCCCTTGGTAGCCGAGCGTGCCGGCCAACTGCGCCATGCCTTCGACTGGTTACCGGTGCGCTTGCTGGCGGCCAGCTTTGCCCTGGTGGGCAACTTTGTCGCGGTCAGCCGTGTGATGCTTCACGAATTGCTGAGCTGGGATATCAGCGCCGCGCAGTTGGTCGAAAAAGTCGGTCTGGTGGCCGCTGAGATTCCGCCGCCGGTGGTGGGGGCTGATGGCATCAACAGCCTGGATCGCCTGTGGGAACTGCTGCTGCGTGCGGCGGTGCTGTGGTATGCCGGGTTCGCCATCTGGACGGTGCTGCCCTGACCCGGGAGGAGCCGGCCCGCCGGCTCCGTTCTCGTTAACCTTAAGTTACAAAACTCCCTTTCGATTTGAGCTATACAGACGGAGCGCCAAATAGTGGCTTTCTGCCGCCGCCCTGCGCCTCAAATAAAAATAATAGGAAGGGAGTTCACCCGTGAAGAGCTTGCTCTATCCCGCCGTCGCGCTGATGAACCGCCTGAGCTTCGGCATGAAGTTCAGCCTGATCAGTGTGCTGTTCCTGCTGCCCATGCTGGCGACCAACTATTTCCTGGTGCGTGATTCGTGGCGTGAATTCCAGGGCACCCGCATCGAACTGCAAAGCCTCGACCTGCTCGGCAGCAGCCTGGCCCTGCGCCGCGACCTGGAAACCCTCAACAACCAGGTGCAAATCAACGCAACCCTGGGCCAGTCCGGCAAGGCTGGCGACCTTGAAGGCAAGATCAGCACGTTGGAGCAGCATGTGTTGGCACGGGTGCAGGGGCTCACGGCCATGACCACCGACCCTGAGCAAATTGCCGCCTTCGATGCCAAGCGCGACGAATTGATCGCTGCCTTCAAGGCCCAGCAGCAGGAGTCTTCCCTGCTGAGTAAAAGCGCGCTGATCGGCAAGTTGCTCAACAAAGCGCAGATGCTCAGCCAGATCATCGCCAGCCAGGCCGGCTTGAGCCGCGACCCCCAGAGCGATTTGCGCCAGCTCAGCGAGCTGATCACCAGCATCACCCCGCAGGTCACCCAGACGCTTGGGGAGGGGCGGGCGATGGGCGCCTATTCCCTGGGCCAGGGGTTCCTCAATTCGTCCTCCAGCACCCGCTTTGACGAGTTGCTGCAGCAACTGGAAAAACTCCACGCCGAATACGCCCTGAAACTCCAGGACGCCCTCGGTTCCAGCCAGGCCGCCCACGCTGCGCTCGACAGCCTGGCCAAGGCCAGCAATGCCAGCCTCAAGCAAGCCAGCGAGGTCTTCGAAGAGCAGGTGGTGATGGCTGAAACCCTCGACGCACCGTGGCAGGGTTTCTACGACAACGTCAGCCAACTGATGGCCCAGACCTATCAGCTCGATGAAGCCACGCTGGCGTTTCTCGGGCACCAGTTGGAGCAGCGCCTGGCGCAGTACCGTACGCACATGGTGGTGCTGGTGTGTGCCCTGGCGGCGGTGTTTTTGCTGATCTTCTATTTGTACGCTGGCTTCTATGCCTCCACCCGCACCACCCTGCGACGCCTGGGGGTGATGATGGACAAGGTGGCGGCGGGCGACATGACGGTCACGTTCGTCGCTCATAGTCGCGACGAGCTGGGGGAACTGGGCGAGGTGTTCAATGGCACCGTGGCCAAGATCCACGACCTGATCGAGCGCGTCGGCCACACCGTCGGCCAGGTCGAGTTGCAAGCCAGCCAAGTGGAGGCGGTCTCAGTCCGCAGCAACCAGGCGGTGTCCGGCCAGCGCAGCCAGATCGAGCAAGTGGCGACCGCCATGAACCAGATGTCCTCCACGGCCCAGGAAGTGGCGCGCAATGCGGCGGCGGCGGTCAGCAGCGCCCATAGCGTCAACGATGAAACCGTCAGCGGTCGTGGCCTGGTGCAATCCCAGCAAGGCAGCATCGCGCGCCTGGCCTTGGACATTGATGAGTCGGTACGGGTGATCAACCAGTTGGCGACCGATAGCCAATCGATCAGCAGCGTGCTGGAAGTGATCAAGAGCATTGCCGAGCAAACCAATCTACTGGCGCTGAACGCCGCGATTGAAGCCGCTCGCGCCGGAGAGCAGGGGCGCGGTTTTGCGGTGGTGGCCGATGAAGTACGTACCCTCGCGCGGCGGACCCAGCATTCCACCGAGGAAATCGAGCAGATGATCAGCCGCTTGCACAGTGGTGTCGACGCGGCGGTCAAGGCTATGGGAACCAGCCATGCCATGGCGAATGGCACGGTGGGGCAGTCGGAAAAGGTCCAGCAGGCCTTGGAAAACATCCTGGGTGCCGTCGGCATGATCGTCGATCAGAACCAGCAGATTGCGGCGGCCGTGGAGCAGCAAACCGCCGTCGCCCACGATATCGACCAGAACATCGTCGAAATCAATCGTGCAGGTGAACATGCCGCCCAGGGTGCCCATCAGGCCGAGGCGGCCAGCCGGCAGTTGTCGCGCCAGGTGATTGAGTTGAAGCAATTGATCGGCGCGTTTCGCGTGTAAGACTGTTGAGTAGGATGTTTCTTTTGCTGGAGTGGTACTTGTCTTGATTTTCTTGTACTTCGTCTTTGCTGCCGAGAATGGGTGAGAATTTGTTTCAGCCAATAATCACAGTCCAAGGGAGGCAAGACGATGACCGCTGCCATAGGCATCAAAGGGCACTGCGCCCATTGCGACATCACCTTCGAACTCAAGCCTTGGCAGTTGAATGCCATTGCCATTGAAGAACCCTTCGATTGCCCGTACTGCCATAGGATTCTGCAGTTGTGCTGCACCCGGCAACTGCGTCAGTTCAGGGCACTGGACCATTGGGCCTTGGTACGACTGAGCATGGTGGTGTTCACCTGCGTGGCCCTGATCGTGGCGTTGGTGGCAGAGTGGCTCGGGCTGATCAGCGTTATCGGGCAGTTGAATATTTCACTGCTGGTGCTGTTGGTGCATTTCCTGGTGGCACGCTACGCCCGTCATCGGCAGCGGATGACCTTGGACCTGCAAGTGGTCAGGCCGGTCAACGCCCTACCAATTGAACAACTCGCACGCATTGCGTGTGCTCGCTTCAGCCAGCAATAGCGGGCTGAGGCCCATGCGTTCGGCCAGCGCGGTGCAGATATCGGGCAAGTGTTGCGGGCTGTTACGCTGGCCGGGGTACATGGCGGGGGCCATGTCCGGCGAATCGGTTTCCAGCACCACCGCGTCCAGGGGCAGTTGGGCGAGCACCTTATGCATGCGCAGGGCCTGGGGCCAGGTGGCGGCACCGCCCAGGCCCAGCTTGAAACCCAGCTTGATGTATTCGCGCGCTTCTTCCCGGCTACCGGCAAAGGCGTGGATGATGCCGCCCCGTGGCAGGCGGATACGCTTGAGGGTGGCAATCACGGCGGCATGGCTGCGGCGTACGTGCAACAGCGCCGGCAGTTGGAAATCGACGGCCAGTTTCAGTTGGGCTTCAAACAGGTGTTGCTGGCGTGTGCGGTCCAGTTGTTCGAGGAAGTAATCCAGGCCGATCTCGCCGACGGCGCACAGTTGTCGATGGCCGTGCAGGCGGGTCAGCCAATCGCCCAGCTCCGTCAGGTCGGCGGGGCGATGGTCATCGAGGTACACCGGGTGCAGGCCGAAGGCGGCGAACAAGCCTTCATCGCCTTGCACCAGGTCCCACAACCGCTGCCAATTCTGCTGATACACCCCCAGTACCACCATGCGCTGCACGCCGAGTTGGCGGCTGTGGGCGAGGACTTCCCGGCGATCGCTGTCGAAGTCCGGAAAGTCGAGGTGGGTGTGGGTGTCAATCAGCTCCACGCTCAAGCCTCGTGAATACGCCGCTTGAAGGTCCGGCCGATGGCATGCACGCCGGGTTGGTACTGCTCTTCTTCGATGGCGGCCAGGGCCAGGCGCAACGCCGTGTCGGCGATCAACTGATGTTGCTGGGCCATGGCATTGACCGGCAACGGCAGGAAGTCCAGCAACTGCGTATCACCAAAGGTCCCCAGGCGTAGCGGGCGAGACCTGAGCGGGAAATCATGCAGCGCGTCGAACACCCCTTGCAGCAGCACGTAAGAGGTGGTCACCAGCGCGTCAGGCAAATGCCCCAGTTGATGGAGAAGTTGCTCCATCAGTTGGCGGCCACAATCGCGGCTGAAGGCCTCGCCCTGTTCGACGATCACTTCGCCGGTAAAACCTTGCAGTGCTTCACGGAAACCGGCGGCGCGCTCCTGGCTGATGCTCAACTCAGGCCGCGCACCGATCAGTGCGATCTGCTTGGGCACCGGTTGCAGCAGGCTGCTGGTCAGTTGCTGGCAGGCCTGGCGGTCGTCGCTGACCACCGAGCAGAACTGTTCGGCGTTCATCACCCGGTCGATGGCAATCACCGGCAAACCCTTGGTTTGTAACTCGCGATAGCTGTCGTCGCTGGCCGGCAGGCAACTGGCGACAAACAGCGCATCGCAGCGTCGGGCGCGGAACAGTTGCAGCAGTTGGCGTTCGCTGTCGGCATTGTCGTCGGAGCTGGCGATCAGCAATTGATAACCACGCGCGCGGGCGCCTTGTTCCAATAGCTTGGCGATCCGTGCGTAACTGGGGTTTTCCAGGTCCGGCAGGATAAAACCCAGCGTGCGGGTATGCCGGCTGCGCAGCCCGGCTGCCTGGGGGTTGGGCGTAAAGCCATGGGCTTCGACCACCGCACGCACGCGCTCGACGGTCGCGCTGCTGATGCGTTGCTGTTCGGCTTTGCCGTTGATGACATAACTGGCGGTGGTTACGGACACACCGGCCAGACGTGCGATATCACTGAGTTTCAAACCGGGATTTCCTTGTTTTTTAGAGCTGGCCCCGACATTTTGTCCAATCGTAACCGATTACTGCACACGACTAATGTCTCAGCTCAAGTGCCGAGTGGTTCTTCAAGGATGCGCAATTAACGCGTAATCTGCCATAAATTCTAGATTAAACGTTTCAGCAGGCGTATTTTTGCGATGTTCGCTACTGAGTGGCTACTGCCAATTGACTGCTCAGTCGCTTATTCATGATCAACTTTATACTGATTTATTCAAAACAATACCTAGTGCGCCCGCCGCACTAACTAGGAGAACGGCATGCTTGAGCTCACTCACGAGCAGATATCCATGGGCCAGGTGGCTGTGGATAAATCTGCTGCCTTGCACCTGCTCGCTGACCAGTTGGTGGCCGATGGCCTGGTCGCCGAGGGTTATCTCAGCGGCTTGCAAGCCCGTGAAGCCCAAGGTTCGACCTTTCTCGGCCAAGGGATCGCCATCCCCCACGGGACTCCCGAAACCCGCGACCAGGTATTTTCCACCGGCGTGCGCCTGCTGCAGTTCCCCGAAGGGGTGGATTGGGGCGACGGCCAGATCGTTTACCTGGCGATTGGCATTGCCGCCAAATCCGATGAACACCTGCGCTTGCTGCAACTGCTGACCCGCGCCCTCGGTGAAACCGACCTGGGCCAGGCGCTGCGTCGTGCCGGTTCCGCCGAGGCCTTGCTGAAGTTGCTGCAAGGCGCGCCGCAGGAGTTGGCGCTGGATGCACAGATGATCAGCCTGGGCGTGTCGGCCGACGATTTTGAAGAACTGGTATGGCGCGGTGCTCGTCTGCTGCGCCAGGCCGACTGCGTCAGCAATGGCTTTGCCGCGGTGTTGCAGCAAGTCGATGCGTTGCCCCTGGGCGA
Source organism: Pseudomonas sp. FG86 (assembly GCF_057808775.1). Taxonomy (NCBI): domain Bacteria; kingdom Pseudomonadati; phylum Pseudomonadota; class Gammaproteobacteria; order Pseudomonadales; family Pseudomonadaceae; genus Pseudomonas; species Pseudomonas sp. FG86. Next base: position 31,104 of record NZ_JBMDIS010000046.1, read on the forward strand.
TGGCCTGTGGTGGCTGCACAGCGAGCAAACGGTCAAGCGCCCTGGCCTGGCGTTTGTCACGCCGGATAAACCCATGCGTTACCTCGGCCAGCCGTTGAATGGTCTGTTCTGCCTGGCCAGCCTCGGTGAAGCGCACCAGGCTTTGCTGGAGCGCCTGTGCGCGTTGTTGATCGAAGGTCGCGGCCAGGAACTGGGGCGCGCCACCAGCAGCCGTGCGGTACTCGAAGTGCTCGGCGGCGAACTGCCGCCCGACTGGCCCAGTGTGCGCATCACCCTGGCTAATGCCCATGGGCTGCACGCGCGGCCGGCGAAGATCCTCGCGCAATTGGCGAAAAGCTTCGAGGGCGATATCCGTGTGCGTATCGTCGATGGCCCGGTGGGCGCGGTGTCGGTAAAAAGCTTGAGTAAGCTGCTCAGCCTCGGTGCACGGCGTGGTCAGGTACTGGAGTTTGTCGCGGAACCTACCATCGCCGGCGATGCGCTGCCTGCGTTGTTGGCGGCGGTGGAGGAAGGGCTTGGCGAAGACGTCGAGCCATTGCCGACCGTGGTGGCCCAGGTTGAAATCCTCGATATCGAACCGCTGGTCAGCGCGCCGTTGGCCGGCAGCCAGCTCCAGGCCATCGCCGCCGCCCCCGGCATCGCCATCGGCCCGGCGCATATCCAGGTGCTGCAACCCTTCGACTACCCGCTGCGGGGTGAGTCTTCGGCCATTGAGCGCCAGCGCTTGCAGGCCGCACTCAACGACGTGCGTCGCGATATCCAGGGCTTGATCGAACGCAGCCAGGCCAAGGCGATCCGCGAGATTTTCATCACCCACCAGGAAATGCTCGACGACCCGGAACTGACCGATGAAGTCGACACCCGCCTCAAGCAGGGCGAAAGCGCCGAGGCGGCCTGGATGAGCGTGATCGAAGCCGCCGCCAAGCAGCAGGAGGCGTTGCAGGACGCCTTGCTGGCCGAGCGCGCCGCTGACCTGCGCGACATTGGTCGCCGCGTGCTGGCACAACTGTGCGGTATTGAAACGGCCCAGGAGCCGCACGACCCCTACATCCTGGTGATGGACGAGGTCGGCCCGTCGGATGTGGCGCGGCTCGACCCGGCGCGGGTCGCGGGTATCCTCACTGCCCGTGGCGGGGCGACGGCCCACAGTGCCATCGTCGCCCGTGCCCTTGGCATCCCCGCGTTGGTGGGCGCCGGCCCGGGCGTGTTGCTGCTGGCCGCCGGCACCCTGTTATTGCTCGATGGCCAGCGAGGCCGCCTGCATGTCACCCCGGACACTGCCACCCTGCAACGCGCCACCGTTGAACGCGACACCCGCGAGCAACGCCTGCAAGCCGCCTCGGCGCAGCGCCACGAACCTGCGGTGACCCGCGACGGCCACGCCGTGGAAGTGTTCGCCAACATCGGCGAAAGCGCCGGCGTAGCGAGTGCGGTGGAGCAGGGCGCCGAAGGCATTGGCTTGCTGCGCACCGAACTGATTTTCATGGCCCACCCGCAAGCGCCGGACGAAGCCACCCAGGAAGCTGAATACCGGCGTGTGCTCGACGGCCTCGACGGTCGCCCGCTGGTGGTGCGCACCCTCGATGTGGGGGGCGATAAACCGTTGCCGTATTGGCCGATCGCCGAGGAAGAAAACCCCTTCCTCGGGGTGCGCGGCATTCGCCTCACCTTGCAACGCCCGCAGATCATGGAGGCGCAATTGCGCGCGCTGCTGCGCTCGGCGGATAACCGGCCGCTGCGCATCATGTTCCCTATGGTGGGCAGCGTGGATGAGTGGCGCGCAGCACGGGACATGACCGAGCGCCTGCGCCTGGAAATCCCGGTGGCCGATCTGCAACTGGGGATCATGATCGAGGTGCCGTCGGCTGCGTTGCTCGCACCGGTGCTGGCCAAGGAAGTGGATTTCTTCAGCGTTGGCACCAACGACCTGACCCAATACACCCTGGCCATCGACCGCGGCCACCCAACGCTGTCGGCCCAGGCCGATGGCTTGCACCCGGCCGTGTTGCAACTGATCGATATCACCGTGCGCGCGGCCCATGCCCATGGCAAATGGGTCGGTGTGTGCGGCGAGCTGGCCGCCGATCCGCTGGCGGTGCCGGTGCTGGTGGGCCTGGGCGTGGACGAGTTGAGTGTGTCGGCGCGCAGCATTCCCGAAGTGAAGGCGCGCGTGCGCGAATTCAGTCTGAGCGAGGCCCAGGGCCTGGCGCAAAAAGCACTTGCGGTGGGCTCGCCCGCCGAAGTGCGAGCCCTTGTGGAGGCCGTGTAGATGGCAAGGATTCTGACCCTGACGCTGAACCCGGCGTTGGACCTTACGGTGTGCTTGGCGCGCCTGGAGCCCGGTGAAGTCAACCGCAGCGAACCCCTGCAGACCCACGCGGCCGGCAAGGGCGTGAACGTGGCCCAGGTGTTGGCTGACCTGGGCCATCAAGTGACGGTCGGTGGTTTTCTGGGGGAAGACAACCCCCAAGCGTTCGAGGCGCTGATCGCTCGCCGTGGTTTTGTCGATGCGTTTATCCGCGTGCCGGGTGAAACCCGCAGCAACATCAAGATTGCCGAGCAGGATGGCCGCGTCACCGACATCAATGCGCCGGGCCCGCTGGTCAGCGAGCAGGCGCAGCAAGCGTTGCTCAACCAACTCATGCTGATCGCCCCCGGGCACGATGCGGTGGTGGTCGCCGGCAGTTTGCCGCGTGGCGTCAGCCCGCAGTGGTTCGAAGGCCTGTTGGTGCAGTTGAAAGGCCTCGGTTTGAAGGTCGCTCTGGACACCAGCGGCGCCGCGTTGCGCGCCGGGTTGAACGCTGGCCCATGGCTGATCAAACCCAACACCGAAGAATTGGCTGACGCCCTGGATTGCCCCACGGATTCCGTCGCGCAACAAGCCGACGCGGCTGAGCATCTGCACGCGCGGGGCGTTGAGCATGTGGTGGTATCCCACGGTGCCGACGGCGTGAACTGGTTCAGCCCGGGCACGGCGCTGCAGGCCACGCCGCCCAAGGTCCGCGTCGCCAGCACCGTAGGCGCGGGGGATTCGTTGCTGGCCGGCATGCTCCACGGTTTGCTCAGCTTCGATGTACCCGAAACCACCTTGCGCCGCGCCACGGCGATTGCCGCCATGGCGGTGACGCAGATCGGCTTTGGCATCAGCGATGACGCGCAGTTGGCGCGCCTCGAAAGCGGCGTCCATGTGCGCCCGCTGACAGAACAATAAGAGGGTTTGTGATGAAGTTAGCCATTGTTACCGCCTGCCCGAACGGTATGGTCACCAGTGTGCTGTGCGCGCGCTTGCTGGACGCTGCCGCGCAGCGCCAGGGGTGGAGCACCAGCGTCGAAGTGGTCGACGTGCAGCGCCCGGAACGGCAGTTGTCCCAGGCGATCATCGACGACGCCGAATGGGTCTTGCTGGTCAGCAGCACCCCGGTGGACATGCAGCGGTTTGTCGGCAAGCGCGTGTTCCAGAGCACCCCGGCGCAGGCGTTGCAGGACGTTGACGCGGTACTGCGCCGTGGCGCAGAAGAAGCCCGGGAGTATGTCGTCAGCCAAGCCCCGGTGGCGACGAAGCAGGCCCCGCGTATCGTCGCGATTACCGCCTGCCCCACCGGTGTCGCGCACACCTTCATGGCCGCCGAAGCCTTGCAGCAGGCGGCCAAGCGCCTGGGTTATGACTTGCAGGTGGAAACCCAGGGATCGGTCGGCGCGCGCACACCGCTGAGCCCGCAGGCGATTGTCGACGCTGACGTGGTGCTGCTGGCGGCGGATATTGAAGTCGCCACCGAGCGATTTGCCGGCAAGAAGATCTACCGCTGCGGCACCGGCATCGCCCTCAAGCAGGCCGAGGCGACTCTTAATAAGGCCCTCGCCGAAGGCGCCGTGGAAAGCGCGGCCAGCGGTGCGGTAGCCAAGTCGGAAAAAACCGGGGTGTACAAACACCTGTTGACCGGTGTGTCGTTCATGTTGCCGATGGTGGTGGCGGGCGGCTTGTTGATCGCCTTGTCATTTGTGTTCGGCATCCATGCCTTCGAAGAAAAAGGCACCCTGGCAGCGGCCCTCAAGACCGTTGGCGACCAGGCCTTTATGCTGATGGTGCCGCTGCTGGCGGGCTATATCGCCTACTCCATCGCCGACCGTCCGGGCCTGGCCCCCGGCATGATCGGCGGGCTGCTGGCCGGTACGCTGGGCGCCGGGTTTATCGGCGGGATTCTCGCCGGTTTCCTCGCCGGCTACTGCGTCAAGCTGATCACCCGCGCGATACGTTTGCCGCAGAGCCTGGAGGCACTCAAGCCGATCCTGATCATCCCGTTGCTGGCGAGTTTGTTCACCGGCCTGGCGATGATTTACCTGGTCGGCCCACCCGTGGCGCGTCTGCTCACGGGGCTGACGGATTTTCTCAGCACCATGGGCACCACCAACGCGGTGCTGCTGGGCATTCTGTTGGGCGGCATGATGTGTGTCGACCTCGGCGGGCCGATCAACAAGGCCGCGTACGCGTTCTCCGTCGGCTTGCTGGCGGCATCGAGCGGCGCACCGATGGCTGCGACCATGGCGGCGGGTATGGTGCCGCCAATCGGCATGGGCATCGCCACGTTCCTGGCGCGGCGCAAGTTCGCCCAGACCGAGCGTGAAGCGGGCAAGGCCGCGATGATTCTGGGCTTGTGCTTTATCTCCGAAGGCGCGATCCCGTTCGCCGCCAAGGACCCACTGCGGGTGATCCCCTCCAGCATCGCTGGGGGTGCCCTGACGGGAGCGCTGTCGATGTACTTTGGCTGCAAGCTGGCGGCGCCCCATGGTGGGTTGTTTGTGTTGATCATCCCGAATGCGATGAACCATGCGCTGTTGTATCTGCTGGCGATCGTCGCCGGTAGCCTGCTGACCGGGCTGGTGTATGCACTGATCAAACGTCCGGAAGCGGTGGAACTGACGGCCGCGCCCGCCCAAGCCTGACGCCATGGACAATGTGGGTGGGGCGGTGTCACATCCACTTCATCCACGCGTGTTCAACTTGCCCTTTTGATACTCAAGAGGGCACCTGCATGAGCCACTTCGACCTTGGCCGTCGCCGCGTGATGCAAGTCGTCGGCGCCGGCCTGTTGCTGCCTGGCCTGGCGCCGGCGGTAATCGCGTCGGTCAAAGACCGTCCGCAACTGACCGATGGTGTGCAGTCCGGCGACCTGCTCGGTGATCGCGCGATGATCTGGAGCCGCAGCGACCGCCCGGCGCGGATGGTGGTGGAGTGGGACACCCGCAGTGTGTTCAGTAACCCGCGCCGATTCGTCTCGCCGCTGGCCGACAGCCGCAGCGACTTTACCGCGCGTGTCGAACTCACCGGCCTGCGCGCCGACCAGGCGATTTTCTACCGCGTGCACTTCGAAGATGCCCAGACTGGCGTCGCCAGCGAACCGTGGTTCGGCCACTTGCGCAGCGTGCCGCAACAGCGCCGCGATATTCGTTTTGTATGGAGCGGCGACACCGTCGGCCAAGGCTTCGGGATCAATCCGGACATTGGCGGCATGCGCATCTACGAAGCCATGCGCCTGCGCTTGCCGGACTTTTTTATCCACAGTGGCGACACCATCTACGCCGACGGCCCGGTCCCTGCGCAACTGACCACCGAGGGCGGGCGCATCTGGCGCAACATCACCACCGAAGCCAAGAGCAAAGTTGCTGAAAGCCTCGACGACTATCGTGGTAACTACCGTTACAACCTGCTGGATGAAAACGTGCGGCGCTTCAACGCCGAGGTGCCGCAGATCTGGCAGTGGGACGACCATGAGGTGGTGAACAACTGGTCGCCGAGCAAGCAGTTGGATGAGCGTTACCAGATCAAGGACATCAACACCCTGGTCGGCCGCGCGCGCCAGGCGTGGCTGGAATATTCGCCGATGCGCCGACAAAGCGCCGACGGTGGCGGGCGCATCTACCGCAAGCTCAGTTATGGCCCTTTGTTGGATGTCTTCGTGCTCGACATGCGCAGTTATCGCGGCCCCAACGACGACAACCTGGGCGGCGAAAAACCCTTCCTTGGCCGTGAGCAACTGGACTGGCTCAAGCGCGAACTCAAGGCTTCCCAGGCCCAGTGGAAGGTGATTGCCGCCGACATGCCTATCGGCCTCGGTGTGCCCGACGGTGAAGTCAGCCCCGGCGTGCCGCGCTGGGAAGCCATCGCCAACGGCGACCCAGGCCCGGCGCAAGGTCGAGAGTTGGAGATTGCCGAATTGTTGGGGTTTCTACGTGCCCAACAGGTACACAACCACGTGTGGCTGACGGCCGATGTGCATTACTGCGCGGCGCACCATTACCACCCGGATCGTGCGGCGTTCCAGGATTTCGAGCCGTTCTGGGAGTTTGTCGCCGGGCCTTTGAATGCGGGCAGCTTCGGTCCGAATCCGCTGGATAAAACCTTTGGGCCTGAGGTGGTGTTCGAGAAGGCCCCACCGGCGCAGAACACCTCGCCGTTTGCCGGGTTCCAGTTTTTTGGCGAGGTGCAGATTGATGGGCAGACGGCAGAGTTGACGGTGATGCTGCGCGATCTGGATGGGGTTTCAGTGTTCGAGCAAAAGCTGCAACCGGTCTGACTTGGAATACAGTCAAAAACTGACTTGGAATACAGTCAAAAACTGTGGGAGGGGGCTTGCCCCCGATAGCGGTGGGTCAGTAACCCATGAATTGACTGATACACCGCTATCGGGGCAAGCCCCCTCCCACATAGGTTCTTCAGTGGCTAGAGGATCTCAGTACACGTCGCGACGATAGCGGCCCTGTTCGATCAGGCGCTCCACCACCTCGCTGCCCAGCACCTCATGCAGTACTTGATCCACCCCGGTCGCCATCCCCTGCAAGCTTCCACACACATAAATCGCCGCACCGTCCGCCAGCCATCGCCGCAACACGTCTGCCGATTCGCGCAGGCGATCCTGCACGTAGATCTTCTCCTCCTGATCCCGGGAAAACGCCAGGTCCAGCAGGGCCAGGTCACCACTGGCCAGCCAGCCTTGCAGCTCGTCCTGGCACAGGTAGTCGTGGGCGATATTGCGCTCGCCGAACAATAGCCAGTTGCGCTGTTGGCCGTTGGCAATATTCGCCTTGAGCAAGCTGCGCAGACCGGCCAGGCCGGTGCCGTTGCCGAGCAGGATCAACGGTACCGGCACCTGCGGCAGGTGGAAGCCGCTGTTGCGGCGCAGGCGCAGGCTGATCGCGGTGCCAATGGCGGCATGTTCGGTGAGCCAGCCGGAGCCCAGGCCCAGGCTGCCGTCCGGGTGGCGCTCCTGGCGTACGATCAGTTCGAGTACGCCGTCGCTGGCAATCGAGGCGATGGAGTATTCGCGCATGCCCAGCGGCACCAACGCGTCCACCAGGGCCTGGGCGTGCAGGCCGACCAGGTGCGTGCGGTTGTCCGGCAGTTGGCGGGTTGCCAGGGCCTGGTCGAGGGTGTGCGGCAGGCCGTCGAGCAGGACTCCATCGCTGCCAGCCAGGCCCAGGCCCCCCAGGAAGCGTTCGATGGCCTGCGGGCCATTGCGTGGAAGGATTTCGACCAAGTCGCCGGCTTCCCAGGACTGGGGCGACGGGCTGGTGAGGCCGAGCCGGTAGACGGCCGAACCGGCACTGCCACGGTTGAGCAGGGTACGTTGGCTCAAGGTCCAGTTTTCATACTGGGCGGTCGGCCAGGCTGCCGTCGGTGCGTGGCCGGTTAACTGCCCCAGCTGTTGTTGCCAGTGCAGCAGCGCAGCGCTGTCGCCGCTGTCGACTTCCACCGGGGCGAACAACGGGGTGCCGCCCTGGTGGGTCAGCCAGAAATGCAGGCGCCGGGCAAAGCCGCAGAAGTGTTCGTACTGGCGATCACCCAGGGCCAATACCGAGTAGTTCAAGCCTTTGAGGGGCAGGTTCTGGCCCAGCACGCTGCGTTCGAAAACCCGCGCGCTGTCCGGGGCTTCGCCGTCGCCGAAGGTGCTCACCACAAACAGCGCATGTGCCGACTGGCGCAGGTCTTCGGGGCTTACGCTGCCCAGGGACTGCACCTTCACTGGCAGCCCCGCGGCCTGCAATTGTCCGGCGGTCTGCCAGGCCAATTGCTCGGCAAAGCCGCTCTGGCTGGCAAAGCCGATCAGCCAGGCCGCTGCATCGCTGGGGTTGGCTGCCAGGCCGTTGCGCGCATCACGCACCTGGCGTTTTTTGCGACGACGGTCGAGGTACAACAGCCAGCCGGTGATAAAGAACAGCGGCATGAGCAGCGAACTGACGGTGAGGACAATCCGTCCGACCAGGCCGAAGTAACTGCCGGTGTGCAGCGCATAGACACTGGTCAGCAACTGCGACTTGAGGCGCTTGCTGGCGTAGCGGTCATGGGATTTGACCTCGCCGGTGGCCGGGTCCAGGTTGAGCTGGTTGAGCGCGCGATCATGGGGGGAGTTTGCCAGCAGGTAATACACGATGGCCGGTTGCCCGGCGACCGCCGGCATGCGGATGTTGTAGGCGCTCAAGCCGGGGCCGGCGTTGCTGTAGATGCTGCTCCACATCGCGTCATAGTTGGCGACCGGCGTCGGCCCCTGAGGGGGTGGACCACGCTTGCGCATCCGCTCGTTCTGCGGGGCGTCGGACAACAGTTTGGTCACGCCTTGGTTGTACCAGTCGTAGGACCAGTACAGCCCGGTCAGCGCGGCCAACAGGTAAAACAGCAGGCACCAGGTGCCGAATACCGAGTGCAGGTCCCAGTTGAAGCTGCGGCCTTTTTTGCGCCAGTCCAGGGTCAACCACGCGCGCCAGCTCGCCACTTGGCGCGGCCAGCGCAGGTACAGGCCGGACAGGCAGAAGAACAGCAGGATCAGGGTGCAGGCCCCGGTGATTTGGCGGCCGGTTTCGCCCATGGCGAGGAAACGGTGCAACTGCAGGATAAAACCGAACACGTCCTGGCCGACGGCATCGCCCATATAGTCGCCGGTGTAGGGGTCGAAGTAGCGCATCTGGCCACGGCGTTCGCCGGGTGGCGGGGTGAAGGACACGCGCGCGGCGTTGCCGCTGTCACTTTCCACCCACAGCATCGAAACGGTCTTGCCTTCGGTGGCTTCGAGCTTGCGCACCAGTTCGGCGGGTGGCAGCACGCCGGCTTCGCGCTTTTGCACGAACAATACGCTGGGGTTGAGCGCGCGCAGGATTTCATCCTGAAACGAGACCGCAGCCCCGGTGATCCCCATCAAGGCCAGCACCAGACCGGCAGTGATGCCGAAGAACCAGTGCAACTGGAACAGGGTTTTCTTCAACACGTCGGACCGCCTCGTCTATCTGGATATGTAGGGCACGGCGCGCATTATGCCGTGGCTGTTCGAGAAACATTCTTTTTTACACGCAAAAAGCCCCGCGCATCCGATGCGTGGGGCTTGGGCGAGCGGTTGGCCGCCTTAGAAGTGGAAGCTGGTGGTCAACAATGCCGTACGGCCGGCTGCCTGGTTGGCGAAGTGGGTCGAGAACGCCTTGTCGTAGTAGGTCTTGTCAGTCAGGTTTTGCACGTTCAGTTGCAGGTCGACGTTCTTGGTCAGCTTGTAGCTGGCCATGGCGTCGAAGCGGGTATAGGACGGCACGTAGACTGTGTTGCCTGCATCGCCGTAGACATCATCGACGTAGAACGCGCCGCCGCCGATGGTCAGTTTCGAGGTGATGTCGTAGGTGGTCCACAGGCTGAAGGTGTTCTTCGGCGTGTTCGGCATCTGGTTGCCTTTGTTCGAGCCCGTACTGACGACGCCGTTACGTCCATTGAGGCCGGCGCTGACCAGTTCGCTGTCGAGGTAGCTGTAGCCAGCGAACACTTGCCATTGTTCGGTGAGCTTGCCGCTGGCGGACAATTCCAGGCCGTCGACGCGGGATTCGCCGGCGTTCTGGTAAGTCAGGGCGTCGACCAGGATGCGGGTGTTTTTCTTCTCGGTGCGGAACACCGCAGCGGTCAGTGACAGACGATCGTGGAACAGGTCCCACTTGGTGCCCAGCTCGTAGTTGACGGTCTCTTCCGGTTGCAGGTCGCTGGTGGCGGCGCCCGCAGACAGTGGGTTGCCGTCGGCACCTTCACCCACCAAACCACCGGCTGGCGTTGCCGAGGTGGCATAGGACGCATAGATACTGCCGTTCTCCATCGGCTTCCAGACCAGGCCGGCCTGCCAGTTGAAGAACTGGCTGTCGTCCTTGATCTTGGTGCGGCCGGTGGTGGCATTGGTGTTGGCTTCGGTGTCGAAGGTGTCGTAGCGCAGGCCGACGTTCAGCAGCCATTGCGGGTCAAGTTCGATGGTGTCGAACACATAGGCGGCACGGCTGGTGGCCTTGGTGTTGGTGCCGTTGTAGTTGCGTGCGACGCTGCCGGTCCAGGCATCATCCGGGGTTGGGTTGCTCAGCGACGTACATTGGCCGCCCAGGCTGCCCTTGACCACGGTGCACGTCGGGTTGGCGTTGGGGCTGACCGTGTAGCCGCTGACGCGGGTTTCTTCGCCGGTGAACTCCAGGCCGGTGGAGTAAGTGTTCTTGAAGCCCAGCGCCTGGAAGCTGCCGAACAGATCGGTCTGGTTGGTGGTCGTGGTGGTGGTTGAGACACGGGTGTTGGCGCGGCGCCACACGGTGCCGTACTTGTTGACGTTGAGTTTGCTGTCGTCCGGTTGCGTGAGCACGTAGTCCTGGCCGGTGCTGCCATGGCGCAGGGTGTTTTTCAGCGTCATGGTGTCGTTCAAGTCGTGCTCGAAGGAAAACGTGCTGATGTCAGCGCGGGTCTTGCGGAAGTCGCGACTCTTGAGGCCATAGAAGTTATTGCTGTCGCCACCGTCGTTGGGTTTGTCATGCACGTGAGCGGTGGCGGTCGAGGAGCCGTAGCCGTAGGGGATTCCCGAGTCCGGCAGGTCGTCGCTTTCCATGTGGTAGTAGCTGACGTTGACGCGGGTCGGCGTACCCAGACCGAAAGTCAGCGAGGGCGCCACGCCCCAGCGGTCGTAGTTCACGGCGTCGCGACCGGCCACGTTTTGTTCGTGGCTCATCAGGTTCAGGCGGAACGCGGCGGTGTCGAGGAACTGACGGTTGACGTCGAGCACATAGCGGCGCGTCTGGTCGGAACCATAGGTGAAGCCACCATTGGTGAAGTCCCGCGCTTGTGGCGTCTTGCTCACCAGGTTGAGGCTGCCACCGGCCGAGCCGCGCCCGCCGAACGAGGAATTCGGGCCCTTGCTGACTTCAATGGATTCAATGTCGAAGATCTCACGGCTCTGGCCGCCGGTGTCGCGTACGCCGTCCAGGTAGGTGTCGCCCTGGGCGTCAAAACCACGGATGAACGGGCGATCCCCCTGTGGGTTGCCACCTTCGCCGGCGCCGAATGTAATGCCCGGTACTGTGCGCAAGGCGTCCTGCAACGAGGTGGCGGCGGTGTCCTTGAGTACCTGTTGCGGCACCACGGTGACTGAGCGCGGCGTATCCACCAGCGGCGCGGTGTACTTTTGCGAAGAGGCTTTTTCGACCTGGTAGGAGGTGTTGTCCTGTTCTTCGCCGGTGATGCTGGTAGCCCCCAGGGAGATGCTGTTGCGCTGGCCTTTCTGCCCGGTGTCTTCGGCCGCTTGCGCCAGGTGGGCGACGGAGCTGGCACCGAGGGCGACGCCGATGGCCGAAGCCAGCAGGCGTGGTGAACTGGCAGGTGTTTTTAGAGTGGTGCGCGACATGACGTGTCCTTTCCCCAAGGATGTGAGGTCGCGAAATATAGGTGTAACAAGATTTTATATCAATTGAGATACATTGCTATTTGTACTGAATTTACATTCTTTACACTTTTGGCTTACGGTTTTTACACGCTCATCCGTCTGTGCGTTTTACAGAGAGGATAAGAATCAATACCATTGGCGCCTCTTCGTTCCCAGGTATCGTCCCATGCTGCTGCACATTCCCGGCCTGTTCTCTCGTGAGGAAGTGCAGCGCATCCGCCAAGCCCTGGAAACCGCCGATTGGGCCGACGGCAAAATCACCGCCGGGCACCAGTCCGCCAAAGCCAAGCACAACCTGCAATTGCCCGAAGGCCACCCGTTGGCCAAGGAAATCGGTGCGGCGATGCTCGAGCGCTTGTGGCAAAACCCGCTGTTTATGTCGGCAGCGTTACCGCACAAGGTCTTCCCGCCGTTGCTTAACTGCTACACCGCAGGAGGCAGTTTCGACTTTCATATCGACAACGCCGTGCGCCAGCCCAAGGGCAGCCATGAGCGGGTACGCACCGACCTGTCGTCGACGCTGTTCTTCAGCGACCCGGAGGACTACGACGGCGGCGAATTGGAGATCCAGGACACTTTCGGCCTGCAACGGGTCAAGTTGCCGGCCGGCGACATGGTGCTGTACCCCGGCTCCAGCCTGCACAAAGTCAACGCGGTAACCCGCGGCGCACGCTACGCCTCGTTCTTCTGGACCCAAAGCCTGGTGCGCGAAGACAGCCAGCGCACCTTGCTGTTCGAAATGGATGACGCGATCCAGCAACTGACCGCCGCTGTCCCCGACCACCCAGCGTTGATCCAGCTCACCGGCACTTACCACAACCTGTTGCGCCGCTGGGTCGAGGTCTGAGCATGGGGTTTTTATTGCGGCGTGAAGAAGTGCTCAACGTCGAGCAATTGCAATCCATGCTCGATGACTCTCCCGTTCGAGCAGCCCAGGCGATCCTGATCGCGGCCAAGGAGGGTGTGGTCGACGCCCAGGCTTTACTCGGGCAAATCCTGCTGGAGGGCCGTGGTATCGAGCGCGATGAAGCGCTGGCACTGCGTTGGTTCCAGATCGCGGCCCAGGGCGGGCACCGGATGGCGCGCAATATGCTGGGACGTTGCCGGGAGCATGGCTGGGGGAGCGCCGTGGACGAAGCGGCAGCGGCCCGTGAATACCGGCTGGCGGCAGACGCCGGGTTGGATTGGGGGTTGTACAACTACGCCAATCTGCTGGCCACCGGGCGCGGTGTTGCCGAGGATCAACCCCATGCGTTGGCGTGTTATCGCCAGGCGGCAGAGCAAGGCCACGCCAAGTCGATGAACCTGCTGGGGCGCTATCTGGAAGAGGGGCAGTATTGCCCGAGGGATCTGGATGCTGCCCTGGCCTGGTATCGACGCTCAGCCGAAGCCGGCGATTTTCGTGGCCAGTTCAGTTATGCAGCGGTGCTGGCCGACAGGGGCCAGGTCGACGCGGCGCTGGAGTGGTTGCGCAAGGCGCTGGCCGGCGGGAACCTGAAGTTTTTGCGAGTGGCGCACAAGGCGCTGGCGGCGGCGAATGACCCGCAGATTCGGGCGATGGCTGATGCCTACCGACAACGGGCCGCGAGCCTTTCCTGAGCCCTAAAAAAACCCATGACACGTCATGGGTTTTTTCAGCGCAGCGGTCTTAAATGTAGTACGACTTCAACGGTGGAAAGCCATTGAACTCAACGGCGCTGTAGCTGGTGGTGTACGCACCGGTCGACAACCAGTACAAACGATCACCGATCGCCAGGTTCAGCGGCAGGCCGTACTTGTAGTTTTCGTACATGATGTCGGCGCTGTCGCAGGTCGGGCCGGCGATGACCACTTCTTCCATCTCGCCTTTCTTCTCGGTCCAGATCGGGAACTTGATGGCTTCGTCCATGGTTTCGATCAGGCCGGAGAACTTGCCCACATCCGTGTACACCCAACGCTCGACGGCGGTACGGGATTTACGTGCAACCAATACCACTTCACTGACCAGGATGCCGGCGTTGGCGATCAACGAACGGCCCGGCTCCAGGATGATTTCCGGCAGGTCGTCGCCGAAGTCTTCCTTGAGGAAACGGATGATTTCCTCGGCGTAGGTTTCCAGGCTGTTGGTACGGGTGATGTAGTTGGCCGGGAAGCCGCCACCCATGTTGATCAGCTTGAGGTGGATGCCGTCTTCTTCCTTCAGGCGTTCGAAGATCACTTTGACCTTGGCGATTGCCGCGTCCCACACGCTGATGTCGCGTTGCTGCGAGCCCACGTGGAACGAAATGCCGTACGGCACCAGGCCCAGGTCACGGGCGAGGATCAGCAGGTCCATGGCCATGTCGGTCTGGCAGCCGAACTTGCGCGACAGAGGCCAGTCCGCCGTGGTCGAACCTTCGGTGAGGATACGTACATACACTTTCGAGCCCGGCGCGGCCTTGGCGATGTTGCGCAGGTCGGCTTCGGAGTCGGTGGAGAACAGGCGTACGCCCTTCTCGTAGAAGTAGCGGATGTCCTTGGATTTCTTGATGGTGTTGCCGTAGCTGATACGGTCGGCGCTGACGCCGCGGTCCATGACCTTGTCCAGCTCGTAGATCGAGGCGATGTCGAAGCTCGAACCCTTGTCTTTCAACAGGTCGATGATCTCGACGGCAGGGTTGGCCTTGACCGCGTAATACACCTTGGCGAATTCGAAACCGGCGCGCAGGTCATCGTAGGCCTGGCTGATCATCGCGGTGTCGATCACCACGAACGGGGTTTCTTGCTTGTCGGCGAACGCCTTCATTTTGTCAAAAGTGGCGCGCGCGAAATAATCTTCGACGTTGATCGACATGCTGGGAACTCCTAAGGGCAAACTGATTTGATCAATGGGTGCAACTGAACGTCCTCCGTATCCCCACTTTGGTTCGCCTACTTCCCAAGGCATGTCGCCGAAAGCAAAAAGGCCATGGGGCTATCGCTACCCTTGGCCTTGCTGTCTCGTCGTCAGTACTTGAGCCGGATGGATCGTTTCCAGCATGGACGTTCGGCGCGAACTTTAGGACGTGAGAGGCCATAGATCAACTAAAAATGTCGCGTTTTTGCACGCGTTCGTCGCGCGATGGCGTGCAGCTACTTATGTAACCGACAGGTGTGACGGATTGATGTTCCCCGCAGGCGGATAATTAGGGGGATTTCCCTGACACACCACAGGCCAAATGTGGGAGGGGGCTTGCCCCCGATGGCAGTGTGTCAGTCATGAATATATTGACTGATACACCGCCATCGGGGGCAAGCCCCCTCCCACAGTTTTAAGCGTGTTGTGTCAGATCAGGCCAGGGCAGTCTCTGCAGGCGAAACAATACTGGTCTTGCCCCCACGCGACTTACCGGAACTCAGGTACTCGGCAATCGACTCCTGGGTCACCTCACCCAGGAACACCCGCTCCGCATCCATCACCGGCAGCCACGAGCGATTGAACTCGTACATGCGTGACAACAGGATGCGCAAATGCTCGTCGTACGCCGCCGTGGCGTTGAACTCACGCAGGTACTGGCCGCAGGTGCCGGTCTGACGGTGCAGGTCGCGACGACGTACATAGCCGAGTGCCTTGTTCTCGGTGCACGTGACTACCACATAACGGCGGTCAGTTTCGTCCATCAGCTCCAGGGCCTCGGCCACCGGGGTTTCCGGGCTCACCGACGGGGCGTTGTCGGCCGCATCTTCAGCCTTCACCAGCAGCAGGCGCTTGAGGGTGCTGTCCTGGCCCACGAAGTTGCTGACGAACTCATCGGCCGGATGCGCCAGCAGGGTGTCCGGATGGTCGATCTGCAGCAGCTTGCCGGCGCGGAAGATGGCGATCTTGTCACCCAGCTTGATGGCTTCGTCGATGTCGTGGCTGACCATGATCACGGTCTTGTTCAGCGCGCGTTGCATCTCGAAGAACTCGTTCTGGATCATCTCGCGGTTGATCGGGTCGACTGCGCCGAACGGCTCATCCATCAGCAGCAGCGGGGCATCGGCCGCCAGTGCGCGAATCACGCCGATCCGCTGTTGCTGGCCGCCGGACAGTTCGCGCGGATAGCGATGCAAATACTGCTTGGGCTCGAGCTTGATCATGCTCATCAACTCGCGGGCGCGGTCGTGACATTTTTGTTTGTCCCAGCCGAGCAATTTCGGCACGACCACGATGTTTTCCTCGATGGTCATGTTCGGGAACAGGCCGATTTGCTGGATCACATAGCCGATGTTGCGGCGCAGGGTCACTTCATCCAGGTCGGTGGTGTCTTCGCCGTTGATCAGGATCTTGCCCGAGGTGGGCTTGATCAGGCGGTTGATCATTTTCAGCGTGGTGCTCTTGCCGCAGCCCGAAGGGCCGAGGAATACGCAAATCTCGCCTTCGTTGACGGTCAGGCTTACGTCGTTAACGGCGGAGACAGTTTTGCCGTTGCTTTGAAAAGTCTTGGTCAGGTTTTGAAGTTCGATCATTTGAGTAATCCTTTTGGAGTCAGCGAGCGTTGCAGCCATTGCAGAAGCAGGTCGGCGAAGATGGCCAGGAGACTGACCAACACGGCGCCAACGATCAGCATCGACATGTCGCTGCGGCTGATGGAAGCCAGAATAAGTACACCCAGGCCGCCGGCGCCGATGGTGGCGGCGATGGTCATCACACCGATGTTCATCACCACGGCGGTGCGCACCCCGGCGAGGATCACCGGCACGGCGATGGGCAGTTCGACCATGCGCAGGCGCTGGCCGAAGGTCATGCCGATGCCTTTGGCGGCCTCGCGAATGCCCGGATCCACACTTGTCAGGGCCAGGTAGGTGTTACGCATGATCGGCAACAGGGAATAGAGGAATACCGCGGTGATCGCCGGCATCGGCCCCAGGCCCTGGCCGAATTTGGAGTAGAACGGCAGCAGCAGGCCGAACAGCGCGATGGACGGTACGGTCAGCAGCACGGTGGCGCTGGCTTGCAGGGGGCCGGCGAGGGTTGGGAAGCGGGTCATCAGCACGCCGAGGGGCACGCCGACGACAATCGCGAGGATGACCGCGATGCCGACCAGGGTGATGTGCTGCCAGGTCAGGTGCAGGACTTGGGCCCAATCAAGATGGGAAAAGGCGTTCAGGAATTCCATGTCTTCTCCTTCTTAGTTGATCGGATGTTGGCGCAGGAAATCGGCGGCAACAGCGGATGGGCTTTCATGGTCGACGTCGACCCGCGCGTTCAACTCGCGCATGGTCTTGTCGTCGAACAGCGCGGCCAGGGGCTTGAGGTCAGCCTCCAGTTGCGGATGCGCGTCCAGGTAAACCTGGCGCACCACGGGGGCGGCGGTGTAGTCCGGGAAGTAGTGCTTGTCGTCTTCCAGCAGCTTCAATTTGAACGCGTTCAGGCGACCGTCAGTGGTGTAGACGAGGCCGGCAAACACCTGGCCATTACGCAGCGCGGTATAGACCAGACCGGCGTCCATCTGCCGGGTATTTTTGCGCGTGAGGTTCATGTCATACAGCTTGACCATGCCGCCCATGCCGTCGGAACGGTTGGCGAATTCGGTGTCCAGGGCGACCAGGCGCGTGCCTTTGGTTTTCTCGGCCAAGGCTTGGGTCAGGTCACTGATGCTGTTGATCTGCGGGAACTCCTTGGCGACGTTCTCGGGCAGGGCCAACGCGTAGGTGTTGCTGAATTTCGACGGCGACAGCCATACCAGGCCTTTTTTCGCGTCGAGTTCTTTCACCCTGGCGTAGGACTGTGCGCTGTCGAGCTTCTCATCGACGTGGTTGTAGGCCACCAGCGACACGCCGGTGTATTCCCAGATCAGGTCCAGTTGCCCGCTTTCCTGGGCACTGCGTGCCAGGTTGCTGCCCAGGCCACCGGTCACACGGGCGTCGTAACCCTTGGTGCGCAGGTACTGGGAGGTGATTTCGGCGAGCAGGGTCTGTTCGGTGAACACCCGGGCGCCGATGCGGATCACGGGTTTTTCAGCGGCTTGCGCAAAACCTGCAAACAGCAGGACGCAGCTCAATATCAGAGTCAGTTTTTTCATGTGATTTCCTTTGCCGAGCCTTAAGACGGACGCAACCCGCGTTCCAGCCAGAGGCGGCTGGCCATGGTCACCAGGCCGTCGAGCAGCAACGCCAGCAACGCGGTGCACGCGGCGCCGAGCAGCAGTTGCGGCTGATTGTTCAGGGCGATGCCGGGGAAAATCAGGCTACCCAGGCTGTTGGCGCCAATCAGGAACGCCAGCGGCGCGGTACCGACGTTGATCGCCAGGGCCACGCGCACACCGCCGATAATGATCGGCACGGCGTTGGGCAATTCGACGCGAAACAGCACCTGGCGCGGGGTCATGCCGATGCCGGTGGCGGCTTCTTTCAGCGAGCCTTGAACGTTTTTGAGGCCTTCGTAGGTGTTGCGCACGATGGGCAGCAAGGAGGCGAGGAACAGCGCGAAGATGGCCGGGCCGCTGCCGATGCCGAGGACGCCGAGGGCGATGGCCAGTACGGCCAGGGGAGGGACGGTGTTGCCGATGTTGAAAATCTGCATGAAGCGTTCTGCGCGCCCGACCATGTTCGGTCGGCTGAGCAGGATACCGGCGGGGATGCCCACAATCAGGGCGGCCAGCATGGAGACCAGGACGAGAATCAGATGAGCTTGCAGGTAAAACAATAAATCGTCGCGGTACAGTTCGATCGTGTTGATGCCGATCCAGTGGACCAGCAGGGCCAGGAGAGCGACGACAACCGCTCCTCCTATCAGCCCTTTGCCATAGCGAATAGCCACAGGCGGACTCCTTTTTTCTTCTGTCGGCGAACACATTCCTTCGTGGCATGCCATTCCTGGCTGTCTTCGAATGTGGTCGCGAAAAGCAGCTTGCCAATGCCGGCAAAAGCGGCATGAGGTCAAGCCATGAGCGCAGCCTCGTCAGGCTAACTTGCTGATTTTTCAGCCTCTGTTCCGAGTGCGGTAGCAGGGGAGTGGACGTCTCTACCTTTTAAAAGGTTCCACACTTGGCAGTATTTAGCCACCCCCAATGGGGTGAACGGTGGTCCGCCAGCCTGGGTTTGCGCTATACTCGCCGCCCTTTTTTGACTCACCTGCCAGGCGATTTCCCATGACCCACCAGGCCGCCGAAGTCGCGAAACGCCGCACTTTCGCCATTATTTCCCACCCCGATGCCGGTAAAACCACCATCACCGAGAAGCTCTTGCTGATGGGCAAGGCAATCGCAGTGGCCGGCACGGTGAAATCCCGCAAATCTGACCGCCATGCCACCTCCGACTGGATGGAAATGGAAAAACAACGGGGTATTTCCATTACCACGTCGGTCATGCAGTTTCCGTATCGCGATCACATGATCAACCTGCTCGACACCCCGGGCCACGAAGACTTCTCCGAAGACACCTACCGCACCCTGACCGCGGTGGACTCGGCCTTGATGGTCCTCGACGGCGGTAAGGGCGTCGAGCCACGTACCATCGCCTTGATGGATGTGTGCCGCCTGCGTGATACGCCGATCGTCAGCTTTATCAACAAACTCGACCGCGATATCCGTGACCCGATCGAACTGCTCGATGAAATCGAAGCGGTCCTGAAGATCAAGGCTGCGCCGATCACCTGGCCGATTGGTTGCTACCGCGACTTCAAGGGCGTGTACCACCTGGCCGACGACTACATCATTGTCTACACCGCCGGCCACGGTCATGAACGTACGGATGTGAAAATCATCGAGAAGCTCGACTCCGACGAGGCCCGCGCCCACCTGGGTGACGAGTACGACCGTTTTGTCGACCAGCTGGAACTGGTGCAGGGTGCCTGCCATGAGTTCAACCAGCAGGAATTCCTCGACGGCCAGTTGACCCCGGTATTCTTCGGTACGGCCCTGGGCAACTTCGGGGTCGACCACGTGCTCGACGCAGTGGTGGACTGGGCGCCGCGCCCACTGCCACGCGTGGCCAACGAGCGCACCGTGGAACCGGTGGAAGAGAAGTTTTCAGGTTTCGTGTTCAAGATCCAGGCGAACATGGACCCCAAGCACCGCGACCGTATCGCCTTCATGCGCATCTGTTCCGGCCGATACGAAAAAGGCATGAAGATGCGCCACGTGCGCACCGGCAAGGACGTGCGTATCGGCGACGCCCTGACGTTCTTCTCCTCCGAGCGTGAGCAGCTTGAAGAAGCCTACGCTGGCGACATCATTGGCTTGCACAACCACGGCACTATCCAGATCGGCGACACCTTCACCGAAGGCGAAACGCTGGGCTTCACCGGCATCCCGCACTTCGCCCCGGAACTGTTCCGCCGTGTGCGCCTGCGCGACCCGCTGAAATCCAAGCAGTTGCGCCAAGGCTTGCAGCAATTGGCGGAAGAGGGCGCGACCCAAGTGTTCTTCCCCGAGCGCAGCAACGACATCATCCTCGGCGCTGTGGGCGTGCTGCAGTTCGATGTGGTCGCCAGCCGCTTGAAAGAGGAATACAAGGTTGAGTGCTCCTACGAGCCAATCACCGTGTACTCCGCGCGTTGGATCGACTGCAGCGATAAGAAGAAGCTGGAAGAGTTCTCCAACAAGGCTGTGGAAAACCTTGCGGTCGACGGCGGCGGTCACTTGACCTACCTGGCGCCGACACGGGTCAACCTGGCGCTGATGGAAGAGCGTTGGCCGGATGTGAAATTCCGCGCGACCCGCGAGCACCATTAATTCCTGAGCGTCGCCAAACAAAATGTGGGAGGGGGCTTGCCCCCGATAGCAGTGTGTCAGCCCGTACATTGGGGGC